>DQVW01000109.1 GCA_015661555.1 Methanothermococcus okinawensis | reverse complement strand
CAGGGGTTAACTGAAGTAGGTAAGGAGATACTTAAGATCTACAGGGAGTCCCATCCCGTTGTATATCTAACCCCAGATATACTGGACTTTGTAAGGGGTATGCCAAAGATAGGCCTCTACGATGAATTGGTAACCTACAAGAATACCAAGAAGCAGGGGGACAACATACTAAATGCCCTTCAGGCCATGAGGTTACTTAGTATCTCTCCTACAACTGAGGCTGGTAAGGCCTTCGCCACTACGGTAGCACTGAAGGAGGTATTGAAGATAGCCTCCATGGTCCCCAGACTAAGTAGGGCCTTGATCCTGAGGAAGGAGGATTTCGACGCCATGAAGAGAGGAGAGTTCAGTGAGGAGATGGTGGACAGTGGTTTCTGTAAAGAGGGGGAGATTACAGAGTTGGGGCAGTCCATGTTAACCACCTACAGTGAGATAGGCAAGACCTATACAGAGATAACACCTATCTACGTCTTGGAGGAGGAGATCACAGTTTTAAAAACTATAGAGATCATCAAGGAGAAGTATGAAACCAACCCAGAGGTACTCCCTACATACAAGGAGATAAGGAAGAGAAGTGGTATTGAGGATCTAGGAGAGATCCTCCACACCTTGGAGTTCAAGGAACTTATAAGGAGGGAGGTTATAAAGAACAAGGATACCTACTGGATGACAGAGTTTGGAGAGAAGGTTAAGGACCTTGGGGTAGTAACTACAGATGGGATGAAGGCAATTACCTACCCAGAACACAACGACACACCTATTGCGGAGTGGGTGGTAAAGGGTAAGGAGGAGAATGTGGTAGATAGGGGTATTACAGATAAGGGTAGTTTCCTACTGAAGTTCACAAGATCTATTAAGAGGAAACCTTATCTAACTAAGTACGATATATCCGCCCTGATAAACCTACCTGTAAAGAGGTATATTCACAGGGATGACCTTGTAAAGTTGATACAGGAGCATGTTGGTGGTGAGGAGGAGGTTATTATTAAGGCCCTAAATGAGGCAGAGTCCAAGGGGCTCATAAGGGAGTTGCAGAACAAGATGATCATCTTAACAGAGCTTGGGGAGGGGGTTAAAAAGGCTGTTGAGATGGCAAAGGTACAGGAACTCCTCTCTACAAAGTTTGCAATAACTCCAACAACCTTCAATATACTTCTGGCAATATACAACAACAAGGAGGACTTTGACAGAGTATGGAGGGAGAAGAGTGAGATTGGAGCTCACAAGGAGAACGAGATAATACTCCTAGCCAAGTTACTACCTCTAACTGTAGATGAGATAAAAAAGAGTTTAGTTATTCTGAGAAATGTTGGATTACTTGGTAAGAAGGGCCTCACAGATGCAGCTATTAAACTAGTGGAGTCCTACCTCACCCTCTGGAAGGGAATAAACACTTAATCTTTTTCCATCTTCTCTATTTTAATCTCGTAATCGTGAATAACTGGGTTTGCAAGTAGTTTTTTACACATCTCCTCAACCCTCTCTCTAACCCTCTCCCTATCCCCACCCTCTATAAGAAGTTCTATGCACTTGAAGGTATCAACGTCCTTTACCTCCCTGTATCCTAGAAAGTTCAAGGCCCTCAGGATGGTCCTCCCCTCAGGATTTAAAACACCTTTTTTCAGTCTAATAGTTACTACAGCCCTGTACATTCTAATTACCCTTATTTTTTATAAACAGCCTATTCTCCTTGCCACAATCTCGTACTTACTTACAACATCCCCCAGATCCTTCCTGAAGACATCCTTATCCAAGATATCCATGGTCTCCTTATCCCAGAGCCTCATGGTATCTGGACTTATCTCGTCGGCAACTACAAGTTCCCCATCCTTTGTTCTCCCTATCTCTATCTTAAAGTCTACAAGTACTATCCCCCTCTCATCGAAGAATCTCCTAAGTACGTCGTTTACCCTCAGAGCCAACTCCCTCATCTTCTTCAACTCCTCCTCTGTAGCTAAACCTAGGGCAATGGCAATGTCCTCGTTTAACATAGGATCTCCATACTCGTCACTCTTGTAGTCGAACTGTACAATAGGCCTCTTTAGTATTTCCCCCTCTTTGAAGGGATACCTCTTACATAGACTTCCCGCTGCAATGTTCCTCACTATCACCTCTATGGGTATAATGTCCACCCTCTTGGCAACCATGTATACAGGCTCTATGTATCCCAGGTAGTGGGTAGGTATGCCGTTCTCCTCCAGAACCTCAAACAACCTTGAGGATATCAGGGCGTTAAGGTGTCCCTTTCCCCTCTTTACATCTCTCTTTTTTCCATCTCCCGCAGTTATATCATCTCTAAACTCGATAAGTACCCTGTCTTCATCTATCTCGTATATGGACTTAGCCTTACCGCTGTAGATAGGTCCCTTTTTAATTATCTCCTTTACATCGATCTCCATGCTCTCACCTCCTAATAAAAATATAAATAGATTTTTGTAGTATATAAAACTTATAAAGCGAGATGTGTGGGTATTAGGGAGGGATGTTATATGGATTTTGGCACTACAAAGTATATCATATACGCTGAACTTGTTGCAGATGGATACGTAGAGAAAAATGACGTCATCGGTGCAATATTTGGACAAACTGAGGGGTTACTAGGTGGTGATTTAGACCTGAGAGATCTTCAGAAAAGTGGAAGAATTGGAAGGATAGATGTAGAGGTTGTTAACGGTGAGGATGGTAAATCCTATGCAAAGATAGTACTACCTTCCAGTTTAGACAGGGTGGAGACTGCCATCATTGCCGCGACCTTGGAGACCGTAGATAGGGTGGGCCCCTGTTCCGCCAGGATAGAGGTAAAGGAGATAAGGGATATCCGAGCTGAGAAGCGTCAGTATATTGTCAACAGGGCCAAGGAACTTTTGGAGACCCTTATGGCCAGTATGACAGATATCCAGGATATAGCTGAGGAGATAAGGGAGTATATTAGAACCAGGGAGATAGTAGAGTACGGTGAGGAGAAGTTGCCTGCAGGCCCCAACATAGACAACTCAGACAGTATAATCGTGGTGGAGGGGAGGGCAGATGTTCTAAATCTACTGAGATGTGGGATTAAGAATGTAATTGCAGTTGGAGGTGCCTCCATACCTAAGACTATAGTGGAGCTGTCCAAGAAGAAGGTCACCACCATATTTATCGATGGAGATAGAGGGGGGGAGCTTATACTGAAGGAGTCCCTTCAGAGGTGTGATATAGACTACATCGCAAGGGCCCCCAAGGGTAGGGAGGTGGAGGAACTCTCCAAGAAAGAGGTACTTAAGTACTTAAGGCTGAGGGTGCCTGTGGAGCAGTACCTGCAACAGATGAATATAAATCTCCAGAGGGATGACGATAACAATGGAACCTCCGAGAGGGATTTACTAACTTATGAAGTATTTAAGAATGGGGATCAGGAGTCACAGTTAAGGTATATAAAGTTGTCTGTTAAGGAGATGGAGGGGACCAACAAGGTAAAGTTGATATCTCCAGACTTTGAAAAGGTGTTATCTCTAGAGGAGTTGTCAGAGGACTTACTTTCAGGTGTTTCCTTTCTAATCTCAGATGTCCCCATAACCCAGAGAGTAATAGACAGGTTTTTCAACGGTATTAATTCAAACCTGACTATCATTGGTAGGGAGATATACATAACTAAGAAGCCATCTAATTTGAAGATCTTAAGGTATGAGGATGTGGTCTAAGATTACGGTGTTTCTCCTGTTTTTGTATTTAAAATTATTCTCCTTCTTTTAAGGTGGTTGTATGCATAAGGATGAACTTATACAGTTACATCAACTTTTAGTGTATATGAGGAAGTTACTGAAGAAGAGGTATGGAGACTCTATAGACGAGTACTTCACATCATACGACAGGTTAAAAATATACCCCCACCACATACATAGGACCAAGTCTGAACATACCTACGCCATATTTCTACTGGCTAGTGCTATAGCAAAGGTGTTGTCAGAGTATGGAAATGTCCCAAGGAGTGTATCCAGTAGGTTAAGAAGTTCTGGGGAGAAGATAGAGAGGGAACTTGTTAGACAGAGAAGGGGAAATAACAAAATAAAATAGGGATTGATATGGAGAAGAAGGTTACATTAATTGGAAGTAGACTGGCGAAGACTGGAAATGAATTTATCTACTACGGGATGTTGAAGGAGTGTGACAGTTGTAGGTTTAAGAAGATCTGTCATGAGGGTATGGTGGTAGGGAGGAGATACAGGATACTATGTGTGAGGTCTGCAGATCACCCCTGTAAAGTCCATGAGGGCGGGGTTAAAGTTGTGGAGATAGAGGAGAGTCAGGAGATAACTATGTTGATAGAGTCAAGGAAGGCCCTAGAGGGTTTAACCCTCTCTGACAGTATAAACTGTAACAACATAGTCTGTGAAAACTACTTCCTCTGTAACCCAGAGGGATTACCTGAGAAGTACAGGATAGTTAAGGTATTTAAAGAGAAGATATCCTGCCCCAAAGGGTACTCCCTGAGAAAGGTAGTAGTATCTCCAGTGGATTGAAAGATTTTTATAAAAGAGTAAAAATATAACTGCTCAGCTGTCCCCGATGTCATCACAGGTCAGTGAAGTCGGCACTCATCATCGCAGTGGGACATTTTTTACTGTTTACACTTATAAATACCTATCACTTTTTGGTGATACCGTGACAGTAAAGATAGCAGAGTTAACCTGTGGTCCTGAGTACAGTGGAGTACAAGGTGAGATTGAAAAGGCTGCAAGGGAAGTTGGAGGGGAGATCATATTCCCCGAGGTAGATCTGGACTATATAGAGAGGGTTAACCGGGAGCTAGGTTTTGATGTAGCCTCTTCAAACTTAAGGCTTATGCTTGCAAGGGCCATGTCCATTATAGAGGGGAACACAGATGCAGATGCAGTATTTATAGCCACATGTTTCAGATGTGCAGAGGGTGCCCTTGTTAGAAACGAGGTTAGGAAACTTATCCAGGAGCATACAGATCTACCTGTTGTTATGTACTCCTTTACAGAGAGGACCAAGGCCTCTGAGTTGTTAACTAGAATGGAGGCCCTGGTAACTATTGTAGAGAGGAAGGCACTTCTAGTTAGAAAGAGGCAGGAAGGTATAAGTCTAGGGATAGACAGTGGATCTACAACTACAAAGGCTGTAGTTATGGTGGATAACGAGGTTGTTGGGAAGGGATGGGTCTATACCAGAGATGTTATAGAGTCTGCAAAGGAGGCTGTAAATGAGGCCCTGAAAGAGGCTGGACTAAAGATGGAGGATATTGAGACTATAGGGACTACAGGGTATGGAAGACATACAGTTGGGGAGTACTTCAAGGCAGATCTTATACAGGAGGAGTTAACTGTGAACTCCAAGGGAGCTGCCTTCCTGGCAGATAAGCAGGAGGGGGAGGCAACAGTTATAGATATTGGGGGTATGGATAACAAGGCCATCTCCCTTAACAATGCCATACCAGACAGTTTCACCATGGGAGGTATCTGTGCAGGTGCCAGTGGGAGGTTCTTCGAGATCACTGCAAGGAGGTTAGGGGTGTCCATCCAGGAGTTGGGAGAGATGGCTGCAGAGGGGGATTGGAGGAAGATTAAGATGAACAGTTACTGTATAGTCTTCGGTATTCAGGACCTAGTTACCGCCTTGGCAGAGGGTGCCGATCCAAGGGATGTGGCAGCTGCAGCAGCCCACTCAGTTGCAGAGCAGATATATGAACAGCAACTCCAGGAGGTGGATGTGAGGGATCCTGTTATACTTGTAGGGGGTAGTAGCCTCTTGAAGGGTATGGTGTTGGCACTGGAGGAGATACTTGGTAGGAAAATAATAGTTCCACCTTACTCTCAACATATAGGTGCAGTAGGGGCAGCACTTCTATCCTCCGGGTACAAGTACTTCAAGGAGTAGGGGATTTTGTATACCTCTCAGTAAGTACCTCCTTTATCTTCCTTGCAGTTGCCTTACCTACACCCTCCACCTTCATAAGTTCCTCCTCAGAAGCATTGACTATATTCTCTATGGTTTCAAAACTGAGAAGTAGATTCTCCGCAGTTACAGGGCCAACATCTGGGAAACTCTCAACTATAAATCTCTGCCTCTCCCTTAGGGACATAGGTTTCTTTCCAGTTCTAATCTCTACAGGCCTCTTATTTTTAAGCTGTTCCCTCTCCGCCAACTTTAGCAGGATATCTGCAGTCTCCTCAGGGGACTTGGAAAATAGTATAGGGATGTGATAGTCCAACACTATGGAGAGTATTGCACCCTTTATCACATTCTCCTCAAGTCTCTCGAATCTATCCCCTTCAATGATCAGGATAGGTCTCTCGTAATTCTTCAACTCCTTCAACTGCTTAAAGAGTCTCTTATCTATTATGGAGTTTTCAAAGTCCTCAGAGGTCTTCCTCTCTACAATAACCCTGTCACTGAGTATGTAGTCTCCAAACTCTAAATTTCTAAATTCCAACTCCGCCCTCCCAAATAGAAGTTTCCCTATATTTTTCTCCCTGTGATCTATTACTATCTTAGGTTTTTTCTCCTCCTCAACCTTAGAGGAAGTTTCCTCCTCCAGATAGGCATCTAGTGGCCCCCTGTAATCCTTCTTTTTCTCCCTTAACTTCTTATTTAACGTCTTTACCATCTCCTTAAGTATCCTCTTCATATTCCTCTCTTTCTGTATGGCAGACCAGTAGTAAGCCTCATCCCTGGTATTCTCAGTTATAAGAATGATACACTCTCCCCCTTCACCCCTGGAGGCCCTACCCTTCCTCTGGATGAACCTGATCTCAGAGGGCACTGGCTCGTAGAATATTACATAGTTAACACTTGTAATGTCTATACCCTCCTCAGATACACTAGTTGAAACCAGAACGTTTATACTGTCATCTCCCTTAAACCTCTCCAGGGTTTTTATCTGTTCCTTCTGGGACATCCCCTTACCTCCCCTGTTAGACTGACCCATGAAGGGGAGTGCCCCTATCTTGTTCTCCCTGAGGAGATTGACGATCTTCTCTACAGTATCCCTATATTGAGCAAAAACTATAATCTTCTCCTTCCTATTTTTACTTAGAATATCCTTCACTATCTCAAGGAGTTTGTCCAACTTTGGATGGTCTATATCCAGTGTCCTTAACTTGTACACCGCCTTTAGCACCTTGGGATCTCTCACAATTTCTCTGGCAGATCTTGTATTCTGACTACCTAGTCTCTCGAAGTAATTTAGGAATGCATCCTTCCCCTGACACTCCAATATCTCCACTGCATAGTCCAACTTTATGGCCTCAGATACCACCCTTATCAATTCATACTTAGATTCACCCTCTATCTCCATAACCCTTCTCTGTAAAGCTAGAAGTTCAGATCTATTTACTACGATAGAGTGTATCAACTTACAGTCTCTCAGTATCTTCAACCTCTCCTTAAGGGCACTTCTAATTAACTCTATACACTCCTGGTACTCCCTAGGTAGTTTTACCTTTACAGTTCTTATCTTCACAGTTTTAACGTACTTCCTTACATCTGGGTCCTCTGGAGTTCTTATCTCCACATGTTCAATTCCAAGGTTCTCACATACCTCAAGTACCCTATCTATATCAGATCCTGGGGATGCCGTCAGTCCAAGGACCCTCACCTTACCCTTAAAGGTGGAGGCTACAAAGGTGTAGGAGTGATTACCTGTAGTATGATGTGCCTCGTCTACTATGAGGAGGACGAAGTCATCAACTGGTACCCTCCCCGCCACAATGTCGTTTTCAACTATCTGAGGGGTTGCAACAAATACCTTTCCTGTCCTCCAGAGTTTCTTCCTCTTTTCAGGGGGTATCTTCCCTGTTAGAACTACAATCTCCTTTTCAGGGATATTTAGAAAGTTCTTTAGACTGTTGTAGTGTTGCTCAACAAGGGGACGGGAGGGGGCTATAATTAGAACCTTCCCATCCCTCTTAGAGAGTACCCCTGCAATTGTCAAGGTGGCTATCACTGTCTTTCCAAGACCTGTACCTAGGACACAGAGGGTGTTCTTCTCCAGAGCCTTTGCCACAATTAACTCCTGATAGGTCCTAGATTCTAGGGTGTTAGGTTTTATAAGAGGGTGATTTATATACATGGAACTCACCTAAAAAAGTGTAAATTATCTTCCTAACTGGGCATGGGCTCTGGCTAAATCCCCAGAGGCCAGGGCTCCAAGGAGGGAGAGCTCCCCAGCTAAAACAGCTCCTCCAACGATCTCTGCAAATTT
>DQVW01000101.1 GCA_015661555.1 Methanothermococcus okinawensis | reverse complement strand
TATTTGTAACCCCATTAACTCCAAAAACGAAAGAAATCGTTGCAAATCCTGTAAGACACGATGGGAAAAGGAAGGCAAAGAAATTCTTCGAGGAGATGCTCAGCAAATCCTTTAAAGAGATTTCAAGGGTTTTGAAACCAGAAGGAATTGCCGTTATTGTTTACACTCACAAATCCACAGAAGGCTGGGAGACAGTTATTAAATCCCTATTAGATTCGAACCTCTTAATAACTATGTGTTG
Source organism: Methanothermococcus okinawensis (assembly GCA_015661555.1). GTDB lineage: Archaea > AGJL01 > Methanococci > Methanococcales > Methanococcaceae > Methanofervidicoccus > Methanofervidicoccus okinawensis_B. The sequence continues at coordinate 7,235 of DQVW01000101.1, read as the reverse complement.
GCCCATTGACACTGAGATGAAGGCAAGACTTATAGCACAAAACACCGCATCTTTAAGATCCTCCCTCTACATAGTATGCAGAAAAATTCAAAGAAAGGACATAGGCTGGCTACCTGAAATAGTAAAAGAGTTACGAGAACACATACCCAAAAAACTAGAGCAACTATGGAACGAAGGGGTCAGAGGTGCAGATTACTTCATCTCAGCAATAGGCGCTGGGATAGAGATATTCGGAAAATACAGAGAGATTCAAGACTATCAAGGTAACAAGATAGAGATATCCCAGATGCTGGAGATCCTCCGAAATATAGTAACTGACTACGCTGTCAGAAGAATACTCCGGGATGGAATATCTCAAGAATTAACCCCTCTGACCAGGTTCTATATCCTCTGGAGATGGAGCTATGGAGAGGCCAAGGTGCACTACGACGATGCCCGGAAACTGGCCCAGTCAGTGGGACTTTCTCTAGAGAAGGAATGGAACAGGGGATTCATAAAGAGGGAGAAGGAGTACATAAGGGTTCTAGGACCCCAGGATAGAAAGTTAGAGGAGATAAGGGTAAGGGACCTCATCGACGAGATACATAAAGCCCTCCTCCTATGGAAAAATAATAGAAAAGAGGAGCTCCTGGAACTCCTGGAGAACAGTAGATACGTAAGCAGGGGAGTATTCTACCAGGTTGCCCAGGCCATCTCAGAGACACTACCTATAGAGAGCACGGAGAAGAAACTCCTCGACGGCTTCCTAAGCAGCATAGATAAACTAATAAGTGAGGTGGAGGATATCAGGAGACAGAAGAAACTCACGGAATACTAAAAAGGTGATTATTATGAAGGCATTCAATCAGATAGCCATACCTCATGAGGATATAAGGGAAGGAAGATTAACAATGGACATCTTTGCCGCCGATCTCTGGCAGGTGGTAAAGGGTACAGCACCTAGAGACTACCAAGACCCAGATGTCTTCTTCAGAAAAACTCACATTACAAAGGGCTTAAAAAATATCCTTCAGGTTGCAGAATCTAGACTTAAGGGAAGGGGAGGGGATGCCGTTATCCAGTTACAAACACCCTTTGGAGGTGGTAAGACCCACACCTTAATAGCCCTCTATCACAAGGCCAGGGAGTGGGGGGCCAACGTCGTGGTATTTGAAGGTACTAACTTCGATGCAAAGGAGACTAGAATATGGGAGGAGTTGGAGAGACAGTTGACAGGAAAGGTTGAACTAACAAAGGGGGACACAGCCCCTGGGAAGGAGAAAATTATCAAACTCCTCTCGGAAAATGCACCGGTACTGATACTCATAGATGAACTCCTGGAGTATATAACAAAGGCTGCTGGAGTAAAGGTTGGAGATTCCAATTTAGCCTCCCAGACATACGCCTTTATCCAGGAGTTAACTGAAGCAGTACGTGCCGTTGGAAACGCCATGCTCGTTATAACCCTTACCTCAAGTACCCTGGAACAGTACGATGAAAAGGCAGAGGAGGTACTTAACAGACTTCAGAAAATCCTTGGAAGAACTGAGAAGATATATACACCTGTAAGTGACGAGGATATAGTCCCTGTAGTGATAAAGAGATTATTTAGCAGGATAGACAAGAAGGAGGCTAAAAAGATAGTAGATAAATTTGTAGATTACATAGAACAGGAGGGGGTCCTATCCAAGGAGGAGGCTGCCCGCTACAGGGAGAAATTCTTAGAGAGCTATCCCTTCAAACCTGAGGTAATAGAGATTCTCTACAAGAGATGGGGATCCTTCCCAAGTTTCCAGAGGACAAGGGGGGTCCTGAGACTTCTATCCCTGGTGGTCTATCATATGCTAGACAAGGGAGTACCCTTTATAAGACTTGGAGACTTCGACCTAAGTAACGAGGAGATTAGGAGGGAGTTGATAAAGCACATCGGTAATGAGTGGGACAGTATAATATACAGTGATATCACCGCCGAGGATTCTGGAGCTAAAATAGTAGATAAGAGGGTAGGAAGTACCTATAGACCTTACAAACTTGGAACAGTGGTGGCTACCACCATATTTATGACCTCTTTCTCTGGTAGGGGGGAGAGAGGAGTAACCATGAAGGAGTTGAAGCTCTATACCCTCCTTCCAGTATTGCCGGCAAGTATAATAGATACAGTAGTTGGCTACCTCAGGGAGAGACTGTTCTACCTCTCAGATGAGGGTCTCTACTTTGTAACACAGCCCAATCTAAATAGGATAATCCTAACCTACGAGGAGAACATATCACCTGAAGAGTTGTACGAGGAGGAGCGCAGCCTACTGGAAAAGAATATCTCATACAAACCTAAGTTTAAGGTTTACATCCATCCAAAGTTTCCAAAGGAGATAGCAGATGATCCAGAGTTAAAACTCCTTATAATGAAAAATGATCAGGTAGATAGGGAGTTTGTAGAGAAGTACGGGGAGAGTCCAAGGATATACAGGAACACCCTCATATTCCTATGTCCTGACGAGAACTACAGAATGGACTTCCAGAAGGATCTAAGGAAATACCTGGCACTGAGGAGGATTAAGGAGGAAAAGCTAGATGAACTGACAAAATCCCAGCAAAAGGAGGTTAAGAGGAAGTTTGGAGATATTAAAAATAGACTTTATTCAAGTCTAAGGGAGTTCTACAGAAGGATACTCCTACCAGAGAGAGAGGGATTCGAGATAGTGGAAATGGAACGTCCCCATCCAAGGTCAGAGGATAAGTTGGACGAGGCTGTCTACGATAAGTTGAAATCTGAGGGTTATATAGTAGACGAGATAAGCCCTCGGATAATAAAGGATAGGTATCTTAGGGACAGAGACTACCTAGAAATCAAAAAGCTTTATGAGTCCCTTTTGAAGATCCCTGGAGAGCTAAGAATGGCATCCAAGGAAGGTTTCATAAGATCTATAAAGAAAGGTGTTGAAGAGGGATACTTTGGATATGGGAAGTTAATAGATGGAAGGATAGAGGTTATCACAATTGGAGAGACTCCAGATATCCAACTATCTGAGGAGGAGGTAATAGTAAAACCTGAACTATGTGTCAGAGAGGAGGAGAAACCTGTAGAAACACCTCCAGTAGAAAGTAAGGAAGAGATCACTGAAGAGGTAAAACACCCGCCTAGATCAAAGGCGGTGGAAGAGGAGGTCTATAGGGAGATAACATTGAGACTTGAAATCCCCCTGGACTCCCCTTCACATGTACACAACGTATTTTCAACTATACTTAATATCCTTAAATGTCTAAAAAGTAAGTTCAAAAACGGTGAAATGGAGGTTACCATCAGGGCTAAAGATGGGGAGATAAGTAAATCCGATTATGAGAATACTATTATAGAGGCTCTTAGACAGTGTAACATCTCCTTTAAAGTGGATAAAAAATAACTTATTATTCTTATTTTTTTGGTGATAAGATATGGATTTAGAGTACTACCTGGAGAAACTTGAGAAGCTGTCCCTGGATGCCTACTGGGATATAAGGGTGATAAACAACAGGTCCAACAACATCATAGTGAAGGATGGGGAGATAGAGGAGATATCCTCAGGTAAAACCTCTGGAGTTGCAGTTAGAGTACTTTACAAAAATGGATGGGGATATGGAAGTTCCCACAGGACAGACTTTGAAGAGGTAAAAACACTGTTGGAGAGGGCCTACAGGAGGGCTAAACTCTCCAATGAGCACTCAAAGAAGAGGGTAGTACTTAAGGACGTGAAGGTATACAGGGATAGGGTAAGGTGCCAGGGGAGGATAAACCCTGAGGATGTAGATGTAGAGGAGAAGAAGGAGTATATCTTGGAGACCCATAAAAACCTGTTGGATAGGGAGGGGAAGATAGTAAGTACCTCGGTGCTCTACTCAGATGTCCAGGGGAACTCCCTGTTTCTAAGTAGTGAAGGTGCCCTGATAAGGAAGGAGACCAGTAGGGTATTTATGAGTATAAGTGCAGTTGCAAGGGAGAACTCCAATATACAGTATGCCTCAGAACGTATTGGAGGCTACGGCTTCGAGGTTGTAAAGGAGGGTAACATTGGGGATTTAGCCAGGAATACCAGGGAGAGGGCTATAAGGTTACTTGGGGCAAAACCATGTCCAAAGGGGGAGTTCAAGGTTGTACTAGATCCTGAACTTGCAGGAGTCTTTATCCACGAGGCTGTAGGTCACGCCTCAGAGGCTGACCTGGTACTCCAGAGGGACAGTGTATTCAGGGACAAGATAGGTGAGAGGGTTGGCAGTGACTACGTAACTGTTATAGACAACCCCCTTATAGAGGGGGCCTTTGGATACTATAAATACGACAGTGAAGGTGTGAAGGGCAGGGAGACTGTTATAATAGAGGATGGTATCTTGAAGAGTTACCTTCACAGTAGGGAGACTGCAGGGCGGCTGAATATGGAGGTTACAGGGAATGGGAGGGCAGAGGGGTTAAATAGACCACTGGTTAGAATGAGTAACACCTATATAAAGCCTGGGGATTGGGATTTTGAGGAGTTGATAGAGGATACAGGGAATGGTATCTTCCTCAGGGGTTCCCGTGGGGGACAGGTGGATACAGGTAAAGGTCTCTTCCAATTCAATGCAGTGGAGGCATTTTTAATTGAGAATGGGGAACTTACAACACCCCTGAGGGATGCAGGTCTCAGTGGGGAGATAATGGAGATACTTCATAACGTAGATGGTGTTACAAGGGAGTTTAAACTAAGTGTTGGATACTGTGGTAAAAATGGGCAGAGTGTGCCAGTGGGAGATGGGGGAGGGAGTATAAGAACTAAAACAGTAATAAGCTGAGGGATAGGATGATACTTATAAAGGATGTTAGACTACTGGAGTGTGATGGCAACTGGGACATCCTTGTAGAGGGGAACAGGATAAAGAGGATAGGAAGGAACTTGAGAGAGAAGGAGGGGATTGAGGACAGAGATATAGAGGTAATAGATGGAAGGAACATGGTGGCAATCCCAGGACTTGTAAACACCCATACCCACATACCTATGACCCTGTTCCGTGGAGTTGCAGATGACATCCCCCTAATGGAGTGGCTGAACAACTACATCTGGAAGATGGAGTCTAAGTTAAACGAGGAGCTGGTCTATATAGGCACACTCCTTGGAGCCATAGAGATGATAAAAAGTGGTACAACTACATTTAACGACATGTACTTCTATCTAGATGGGATAGTAAAGGGGGTACTTGAAAGTGGTATAAGGGCTGTCCTCTCCTACGGTATGATAGATCTATTCCAGGAGGATAGAAGGGAGAGGGAGATAAAGAACAGTGAAAAAACAGTGAAGAAGATAATGGAGCTGGACAGTCCAAGGATAAAAGCTGCCATAGGTCCCCATGCGCCCTACACCTGCTCCAGGGAACTTTTAACAGTTGCCCATGAGATGGCAAGGGAATACAGTATCCCCATCCACATACACATGAACGAGACTCTAGATGAGATAAAGATGATAAAGGAAAAGACAGGAATGAGACCCTTTGAGTATCTAGATTCCATAGGGTTCTTTGAGGGGGTAAGGGTAATTGCAGCCCACTGTGTCCATCTCTCAGATAGGGAGATAGGGATTATGGAGAAGAGGGATGTTGTAGTATCCCACAACCCCATAAGTAATTTAAAGTTGGCCTCAGGTATTGCACCTATTCCAAAACTTCTAGAGAGGGATATCCCCGTTACCCTTGGGACAGATGGCTGTGGCAGTAACAACAACCTGAACCTCTTTGAGGAGATAAAGATGGCCTCCCTTATACACAAGGGGGTATCCCTTGACCCCACCCTGGTACCTGGGGAGGTCTCCTTTAAATTCGCCACGTTAAATGGAGGAAGGGCCTTAAACTTGGAGGTTGGAGTGTTGAAGGAGGGGTATTTAGCAGATATAGTACTTATAGATCTTAGAAAACCCTATCTAATACCAGTTGAAAACTTAAAATCCCATTTAGTCTACGCCTTCAAGGGGGTTGTTGATACTGTACTGATAGATGGGAAGGTGGTTCTAAGGGATGGAAAGATGACCAGCATCCAGGAGCATAAGGTCTATGAGATGGCTGAAAAGGCCTATAGGAAGTTAGTAGATTAGACAAATCTCCCGTACTTGTAGAATATATTACAGGTGCCCTCCTCGGAGACCATACAACTTCCCACAGGGTTGAGAGGGGTGCAGTACCTCCCAAACAACTTACAGTCTGTAGGTAACTTCTCACCCCTAAGTATCTCCCCACATATACAGTTACTGTTTACTACCTCCTTCATCTCAGGTATATCCTCCTGGTAGTAGATGTCAAACTCTCTATACCTCTCCCTAAGTTTTAGCCCCCCATTTTTTATCACTGGAAAACCTCTCCAGGGTATATCCACAGGTTCAAATACCTCCTTTATCAGTTTCTGGGCCATGGGGTTTCCCCCCTCCCTAACAGCCCTCCTGTACTCATTCTCCACCTTACACTCCCCTTCCACCAGTTGTCTCAGTATCATCACTATAGACATTAACACATCTACAGGTTCAAAACCTGCCACCACCATGGGAACCCTATACCTACTAGATAGTTCATAGTAGGGTTTTAACCCTGTAACAGTGGAGACGTGACCTGGACATATGAAACCCTGGATGTTACTACCCTCCTCAAGTAGGAACTCTACAACTGGTGGTATCTGCCTATGACAGTTTAAGATGTAGAAGTTATCTATCCCCCTGGATTTAACACTGAGGACCTCGGCTGCAGTTGTTGGTGCTGTTGTTTCAAATCCAATTGCTATGAACACTACCTCCCTTCCCTCCCTCTCTGCTATCTTCACTGCATCTCCTATCCCGTAAACTATCCTTATATCCGCCCCCTCAGATTGTAACTCCATAAGGGACTTCTTACTACCAGGCACCCTGTACATGTCCCCCAAAGTTGCCACCGTATACCCTTCCTCAGCAAGATATATGGCAGTATCTATCTCCCTCTGGGTGGTTACACACACTGGACATCCTGGACCTGGGACGACAGATATATTCTCAGGTAGTACATCCCTTATCCCGTATCTACATATGACATGTTCATGGGATCCACAGAGGTGCATTATTTTAATACTATCCAATTTACTGGAGAGTTTTTTTATTACTTCAATGGATCTTTTTATGACTCTTCTATCGTTGACATCTATCATTCTTTCACGTTTAATACTGATTCGTATCTCCCATCCTCTGTGGCGTCAATTGCCCCTGAATTGTAGAGTAGTTATCAGGGGGGTAGGTAGT
>DQVW01000079.1 GCA_015661555.1 Methanothermococcus okinawensis | reverse complement strand
GCAAAGGGTACACTACTTCCCTCCTCCATCTTATCTAGATCCTCCCCAATAACCTCCACCTTATCAGAGGCACTGTCTACAACCCTGACCAGCTCAAAACCGTAGGATTTAGGCCCTGCCAACTCCACGTACATATCAGGCTTCCTTATCCTCTCCCCCTCGTTCATGGGACCTACAGACACTGGGATGTCCATCTCTTTCACCTATTTGTCATTATCAATCATTATAATTAGGGTATATCCCAGTTTAACCCTATTTATAGCTTACTGTGAAAGGTATAAAAGATTATAATAACTATATATTTAAGTAAAGGGATAAAAAGTGAGATCATGGACAGAGTATCCTATGAAATCCTGGAGTTAATATACGCCCTCCAGAGGCAGAAAAGAATAATAGTCAGTATAGGGATGTTGTTTTTAGTATCCTTTCTAGTCTCCTATCTCCTGATCTTAAACATACCCTGGATTAGAAACTTTGGAGAAGAGATACTTCTAGCCCTATTTACCTCCCTAAATCTAAAAAACATAGGGAGTATGGGTGCAAGCGAGGTGTTCCTTCTAATAGTGGAGCACAACCTCCTTGTAAACCTACTAAATTACATCCTTAATATATTCTCCACCTTTGTTGTAATGCTCAACGCCTTTATTCTTGCCTATGTCCTCTCTGTAATTGGTCCCCTGAAGTTTATACTCCTCATAGGCCCCCACGGTATAGTGGAGATTCCCGCATTGATACTGGGAAGTAGTGCTGGTGTAGTCCTCTTCACATCTCTGGTTTACAGGTTGAAGGGTGATAGGTTAAAGGCCTCCCTCCAGTTTTTCGATTCTCTAAGGTTGTTCCTCCTCTCCATGGTACTATTTACAGTGGCTGCATTTATAGAGAGCTTTATCACCTTTGGGATCAAATCCCTACTTCTCTAACTCCCTCTTTACATGTCTAGGGTGCTCCCTCTCCTTATCCATCTCAATACGTTTTAGGACTGCATCTAGGGCATCCTTCAACACCTCGATAAAGTCCCATCTCTGTTTCTCCGTTACAAGTACAACATCTTCCTCCTCCATCTCCATCCTCTTACTTATGGATAACTTGGGACGTCCCTCTCCCACGTAGAGTTTCCCAGGAGTCTTAACGTATACCTTCACATGGTAATAGGGCACCCCTCCCTTGTCATGCTCCTTCTTTATAGATATCTTTATCCACTGAGGTTTCCCAGTGTACTTCACTATCTTCTTAACCTCGGTGGCAAGTATTCTCTCTGCCAACTCCTTCATCTCCTCGTCGAATTCTCCGTAGATCTCCACCTCTACATAACTCCCTTCCCTTAACTCCTTGATGTACTTCATAATGTCTATCCTTGTAACGATTCCCTTCAACCTCCCCCTCTTCATTATAGGTACTCCCCTGATATCGTACTTCTCCATGATTCTCGCCACCTCTGGGATGGTGGCATCCATATCTGCAGTGATAAGAGGGGTGCTCATAATAAGGGAGACTGGCTGGGACATCCTTGGAACCTTCTCCCCCACAACCTCTCCCAGTGTCATCCTCCTCTTAGGCTTATAGATCTTCCTCAGGATATCGTCCTCTGTGACCATCCCAATAGGTTTACCATCCCTGTCAAGTACTATCAATCTACCTATGTTGTGTTTCCTCATTAGACTCCTGGCCTTACCTATACTCTCGTACTCGTAGATGGTTATAGGATCCCTTGTCATTACCCTTGTTACCTTAACATCCTTTAGAAGTTGGGACCTCCCTACCCTGCTCATAATATCGTAATCTGTAACTATGCCAACTAACTTCCCGTTATCATCTACCACCGGTGCCGCCCTCTGACCACTGTCCAATATCTCACATATGGCATCTATTACAGGGGTGTTCTCATTTACACAGTGGGGTTTAAACATTAGAGTCTCTATAGTCTCATTTACAGAGGAGGCTAGAAGTAGATCGTGGATAGTTACCAGGTATATCTCCTCCCTCTCATCTAACACTATCAAGTTGTGGAAGTGATGCTTCTCCATAATCCCTATGGCCTTGGAGATAGGGGTGTCGGGGGTTATTGTAACAGGGTCCTTGGTGGCGATCTCTATTACAGGCTCTGTTAACATGGACTTTCACCTCAACCTTCTTAAAAGAAGAGTTATATCTTTAAAAATTTAAAAAATTTTTTAAATGGATACCCATGTGGGAAGATGGCCTCGGCAATAATTCCTGTCTCGCCTCTAGCATCTGCAAAATCTCGTTTAAAGGATATCTTAACACCGGAGGAGAGGAAGGATCTAATAAAAAACATGCTACTGGACGTCTACACCGCCTTGAAAGATGCCTGTAGTAGTATCTACGTGGTAAGTAGGGATGGGGAGGTACTCTCATTTTCCAGGGAGTTAGGTGCCATACCTATACTGGAGGAGAGTTGTGAGGATCTTAACTCTGCCCTTCAGTACGCCCTGGGAAAGGTAGAGGATGAAACAGTGGCTATAGTGCCTGCCGATGTACCCCTCCTTAGAAAGGAGGATATGGGAAAACTGATAAAAAAAGTGGAAGGTAGGAGAAGATCTGCACTTATATGCCCCTCTAGAGGTGGAGGTACAAACCTACTTATTTTAAACCCCAGGGATGTTATAGAACCAGCCTACGAAGGCTTCAGTTTTTTAAAACATGTGGAGCTCTGTAGGAGAAATAGGGTAGAGTTGTACGTGTATCCCTCCTTTTACATCTCTGTGGATATAAATACCCCAGAGGATCTAGGGGAGATCTTTATCCATGGGAGGGACACCTACACCTACAACTATCTAAGGGAGTTGGGGATATCTGTCCTTCCAAGGCATTCCTCCGCTGGGAGGTTTGTAGTTGTTAGGAGGTGAAAAGAGTATGAGGATCTACAAGATAGAGGGAAGGGGATACGAGTGTAACAAGTACCTCATATTAGGTAGGAAAAACATCCTTGTAGATCCTGGGATGCCAGAGGGCTTTCTACCTACATTGGAGAGGATAGAGGGTATTGTAAAGGACTTAGACCTTATAATAAATACCCACTGCCACTACGACCACACAGGGGGAGACTACCTCTTCCAGGAGCACTTCAATGCACCAGTTGTAATCCACGACCTAGAGGTGGAGGCACTTAGGAGAGGTAGTGATGTTACCCTTGCCTCACTTTTCCACAGTAAGATGGTGCCACCAGGGGAGGTTGTGCCCCTGGGAGAGGTGGTGGAGGAGTTGAGAAGGTGTGGTATTGAGGTCGTGGAAACCCCTGGACATACAAGGGGTAGCATCTCTCTAATATGTGGGGATTACCTTATAACTGGGGATACCCTATTTGCCCATGGTGTAGGTAGGTGGGACTTCCCCACTGGAGATCTAGAGACCTTAAAATCCTCCCTTTTAAAACTTCAGAGGGTGATCCAGGAGAGAGGTATATCTGAGATACTACCTGGGCACGGTGAAAATGCACCTACTCATACCCTAGATATAGAGTCTCTACTACTGGAACTTTAAAGATAGAGGAAACCTCTCCCTATGAGATGGGACACCCTGAGACATTCAGGTACCTTACTTCTCAACCGTGTCTTTTTTAGGACCACCTCCAAGGTCCCCCTGTCTATCCCCAGATACTGAAGGTATATCTCTCCAAATCTTTCAGGTTTTGGCAGGGATCTCAGGATGGATATCCTCTCCTCGTAGTCCTCAAAGTATCTCATGAGGGTTTTCTCTATCTTTTCATAGTCAGGTAGGTTATTCATCACTGCAACTACTGGGATCCTGGTCCTCTCGTATATCCTGTTAAGGTCTGCGATGTTAAAACCTCCAAAGGTTACACCGTCTAAAAAGATTACACTTATCTTCTTTTTATGCTTCCCCTTCACCATCTCAAGGATCTTCTCCGTGGAATCCATACCGTCTTTTTTAATCCTCTTAAAATAGACGCCGTCTAGTATCCTGTTACCTCTGTAGTAGGTACCTATGAGGAGCACATCCTTACTCTCCCTGTTAAAGGGTCCATCGTCGATACCTAATACCCCTATCTCATCCTTGATGTGTACCATAGAGATAACCCTTTTCAAAATTCTCATTATTTTTATACCAGGAAAAACTATAAAACCCATGACCTTTTTTACTCCATCTAATAAAATTTACACAGCAGTGGAACCATGATACATGTAAAGGCCTCCAAGGAGATGATCTCCTATTTTGAGAGTATCCAAAGGGAGGTAAAGAGGATATACGAGATAGCAGAGAAGTGTAGGAAAAAAGGTTACGATCCTGTGGATCACGTGGAGATACCTCTTGCAAGGGATATGGCTGACAGGGTAGAGGGACTGGTAGGTCCAGAGGGAGTGGCCAATAGGATAAGGGAGCTGGTAAATAAGTATGGGAAGGAGCGTGCTGCACTGGAGATAGCCAGGGAGATAGTAGAGGGTAAGTTTGGAAAGGAGGATTCCAAGGAGAAGTTGGCAGAGCAGGCTATAAGAACTGCCCTAGCTATTCTTACAGAGGGGATAGTTGCCGCCCCTCTGGAGGGTATTGCCCATGTGAAGATAAAGAAGAATAAAGATGGAAGTGAGTACCTGGCCATATACTTCGCAGGACCTATTAGAAGTGCAGGTGGAACTGCACAGGCCCTGGCAGTACTTGTAGGAGACTACGTGAGAAAGGCCCTAGGACTAAGTAGGTATATCCCCACCGAGGAGGAGATAGAGAGGTACGTGGAGGAGGTGGACCTCTATCAGTCTGAGGTTGGTACCTTCCAGTACTCTCCAAGTGCAGAGGAGATAAGAACTGCAGTTAAAAACATACCTATAGAGATAACTGGGGAGGCTACAGATGACGTGGAGGTTAGTGGACATAGGGATCTAGAGAGGGTTGAGACAAATCAGCTGAGAGGAGGTGCCCTACTTGTACTTGTAGAGGGGGTTCTCTTAAAGGCACCTAAGATCCTTAGACATGTGGATAAGTTAGGTATCGAGGGATGGGAGTGGTTAAAGAAGTTGAAGGGTAAGAAGGAGGAGAAGGAGGAAAAAGAAGATGAGAAGAAGAGAGTTGTGGATCCCAGGGAGAGGCTATACGAGGATGTAGAGATCGAGCCCATTACCAAGTACATAGGAGAGGTTATTGCAGGTAGGCCAGTCTTTGCCCACCCCTCTAGATCTGGAGGTTTCAGGTTGAGATATGGTAGAAGTAGAAATACAGGATTTGCAACTGACGGTCTCCATCCTGCCCTCATGTATCTCCTCGATGAATTCATAGCTGTAGGTACCCAGTTGAAAACTGAGAGGCCTGGAAAGGCAACCTGTGCAGCTCCTGTGGATAGTATAGAGGGTCCCATTGTAAAACTTAGGAAGGGAGATGTGTTACAGATAAACACTGTGGAGGAGGCGATAAAGTACAGGGATCAGGTTAAGGAGATACTCTTCCTGGGAGATATCCTTATAAACTATGGGGACTTCCTTGAGAACAACCATCCAATCCTCCCAAGTAGCTGGTGCGAGGAGTGGTATGAGAAGATACTGGCATCTAGGGACATAGAGTACACTGAGGACTTTATAAAGAATCCAGACCATAAGGAGGCTGTTAAGTTTGCAATAGAGACTAAAACACCTCTCCATCCAAGATTTACATACTACTGGCACGAGGTATCAAAGGAGGACATACTACTCCTTAGAGACTTCTTACTGAAGGGGAGTGTAAAGATCAGGGATTTTAAAGATGTCTGGGTTGTACCCTACGAGGAGAGGGGGAAGAGGTTATTGGAGTTAATTGGATGCTGCCACAGGGTTGTTAGAGAGGGTGGAGAGAGATACATCGAGATAGAGGATTACTACCCATTACTCTACTCCCTGGGATATGAGGTAGAGAGTAAGAGGGATCTAGTAGAGGATATCCAGGATCTGGTGGAGAGGGCCAAGAACAGTATGCACCTTGTAAATCTCCTTGCACCCTTTGAGATCAGGAGAAAGGCCTACGTCTACATAGGGGCCCGTATGGGAAGGCCTGAGAAGGCTGCACCTAGGAAGATGAAACCTCCAGTAAACAGCCTCTTCCCCATAGGTAATGCAGGGGGTAACGTTAGGCTAATCAACAAGGCTGTTGAGGAGGGTAAAAGGGATGTTGTAGAGGTATCCTATGGGGAGTGTCCAAACTGTGGAAGGATAAGCCTCTATAGAAAATGTCCCTTCTGTGACACCCCTGTAGAGCTCTCAGGTCCTAGGAGAATAGAGATCCCTCTAGAGGAGTACTGGAGAAGGGCCCTGAGGTACCTAGGGTTAAACAAGGTTGGAAATGTAAAGTGTATTAAGGGTATGACCTCTAAGAGGAAGATAGTTGAACCCCTTGAGAAGGGGATACTGAGAGCTATAAACAACGTGTACGTATTCAAGGACGGTACCCTTAGATTTGACTGTACAGATGTACCACTGACCCACTTTAAGCCCTGTGAGATAAACGTCTCTGTAGAGAAGTTAAGGGAGTTAGGTTACGAGAAGGACATCTACGGTAACCCTCTGGAGAGGGAGGACCAGATTGTAGAGTTGAAGGTACAGGATATTATCATACCTAAGGCCTGTGCAGAGTACTTTGTAAATGCAGCAAAATTCATAGACGACCTACTTGAGAGGTTCTACAAGGTGGAGAGGTTTTACAACGTAAAGAGTAAGGAGGATCTAATAGGTCACTTGGTAGTTGGGATGGCACCTCACACCTCTGCAGGTATGGTGGGGAGGATTATTGGATACTGTGATGCAAATGTAGGTTATGCACATCCCTACTTCCACGCCTCAAAAAGGAGGAATTGCTTCCCAGGAGATACCAAGATACTTGTTAACATAGATGGAGAGGTAAAGAGGATTACCCTGGAGGAACTCTTCAACCTCTACGACGGTGAGAAGGAGTACTACGAGAATCAGGCCTATATAAGAAGGTCTTTAAAAGATAACATCAAGGTACAGGTGTACTCCTTTGACAGGGAGAAGAGAGAGGTAGTCTTGACAGATATAGAGGAGGTATTGAAGATACCCTCTCCAAACCACCTACTAAGTATAAACCTCCAAGATGGCAGATCCTTTAAAACTACCCCAGATCACCCGGTAATTGTATACGACAGAGAGAGGGATGAGTTTATTGAGAAGAGGGCGATGGAGGTTAAAGAGGGGGATCTTCTACTGATTCCAAAGTTGGACAACTTTGGGGAGGAGATACCAGAGGCTTTAAAGGATAGGGATTTAGACTATCTAATGAAGTTGTTGGCACACTTCCTGGGATCAGAGTCCCAGGAAGAAAAGGATAAAGATAGACTACCATCCTTTGTATACAGGTTACCAAGAGAGAATGTTAAGACCTTTATCTCAACATACCTTGAAGTTGCAGGGGAGAGGAACAACGGAGGAATACTCTTAAAGGGTAGTAGGGAGCTGCTGGAGGACATAGATACCCTCCTGAATTCAAAGTTTAACATACTAGGTAGCTTCAATGGAGAGGGGCTCCTTCTAAAAGAGGAGGATGTTAAAAAGATACAGGGTAATGAAAAAGAGGATAACTTCGGCTGGCTACTGGAGGTTAAAGATATAGAGATCCTTAGGCATGAGGGATACGTATACTCCCTGAAGGCAAAAAAGTATCACAATGTCATCGTAGACTTCAACATACTAACCCACCAGTGTGACGGAGACGAGGACAGTATATTCCTCCTCCTTGACGCCTTCCTGAACTTCTCAAAGGTCTACCTCCCTGAGAAGAGAGGGGGGCAGATGGATGCACCACTGGTATTGACCACCATCCTAGATCCAAAGGAGGTGGATGGAGAGGTTCACAACATGGATGTTGTATGGGAGTATCCCCTGGAGTTCTACGAGAGATCCCTTGAGATGCCCTCTCCAAAGGATGTTAAGGACCTTATAGAAACTGTGGAGGATAGACTTGGTACTCCAGCCCAGTACGAGGGTCTTGGCTACACCCATGAGACGAGTAGGATAGATAGAGGTCCACTGGTATGTAGCTACAAGACCTTAGATACCATGCTTGAGAAGACTGAAGCCCAGTTGACAGTTGCGAGAAAGATAAGGGCTGCCGATGAGAGGGATGTAGCTGAGAAGGTAATCCAGTCCCACTTTATCCCAGACCTCATTGGAAACCTAAGGGCATTCTCAAGACAGGGGTTTAGATGTAAATGTGGTGCCAAATATAGAAGGGTGCCTCTAAGGGGAGTATGTCCTAAGTGTGGTAGCAAGTTGATACTTACTGTGTCCAGGGGTGCTGTTGAGAAGTATATGGATGTCTCCCAGAAGATGGCAGAGGAATACAATGTAAACAACTATATAAAACAGAGGTTGGAGTTAATTAGGGATGCCATAGACAGTCTATTTAAAAATGAGAAGGTGGGTCAGAGCACCATAGGACATTTCCTTAAGAATCGTTAAATTATCTATTTTTTACTACCTCCCTGTTATCCTCTTTATCTAGATATGCAAACCTCTCAGTTATAACCTCTAGGCATTTCTCCACACTTTCACTTATAGAGATGTTCTCTATAACTGGGACGTTGTATTCATAGGCCTTCTTTACTATGTAGTCGTTTATCTTCCTTATTATCTCAAAGTGTTTTAAATACCTCTCCAGAGGTCTCGATGTAATTTTTGCCCTTGCTGCAAACCTCTCCTTGTGCATCTTCTCGGAACTAAGGGTTAAAACGAGGGTTATTATATTGGGCATCTTCATGTACTTCTCCTTCAAACATCCTGGGAGGATATGGGTACCCTCGATTATAACACTTAAACCCTCCTTTAAACTTCTGTCTATAACACTCTCCACTCCAACTAGGACCAACTCCACATGCCTCTCAAATCCCAGTATATGGATATCCTTGTCGTTAACCTCTGAAGGTATCCTTAGGGCCTTCCAGGCTGTATAGGAGGACTCGTAGAGGATAGGCACCAGGTCCCGGGATATACTTCTCCTCATAACCTCCCTGATGGAGTCTGTACCTATAACACTGGGAATCCCCAACCTAGAAGCCAACTCAAAGGCTATTGTAGAGGTTCCTACACCACTGGCTCCACCTATGAGTATTATTATTGGATGTTTCTTCAGTATCCTCCTCCAGAGCAGATACTTCTCTGCAATACTATCGTAGTTCTTGGATATGAGATACTCGTACACTATCTTCCTTATCTCGTCCTTGGTGATGATTTCTACTCCCCTTTCCTTTAACATCTTTTCAATTTCCCTTGCTATATTGTAGGCCTCACTTGGTTTCATCCCAGCAGCAGTTAGGGACCTGGCAAGGATACCCTTGGAGAAGGGCATGTCGTAATTCTTACCCTTTACAATTATCTTGTCGGTGATCTTTTTTAGGTCCATAGACTCTCCCCCACTCACTCTAAAAATAATTTAAAAAACTATTGCCATATCTATTATAAAAATCCCTATTAACAACCTGGCTGGAAATATGGAGGTTTTCAAGGGGAGGGATCTTCTAGGCATAGCCCATGAGTTAGGTATACTGATAGTAGTAATAGGTATCTTGATGTTAATCCCCTGTGTTGTAGGGTACTACTACAGGGAGCCTCTGTGGTACTTCCTCTATCCCTCCCTTCTAACCATCTTAATTGGTATCCTTATATACAGGTTTACAGCACCTGTGGAGATTGAATTGAAACATGCCATGGTGATATCTGCCCTGGCCTGGCTCCTGGCCTCCCTCATTGGAGCCCTACCCTTCTACCTAGGCATACCCTACTTCTCCTACTTAGATGGAGTATTTGAAAGTATGTCCGCCTGGACCACCACAGGCTTTACACTTGTGAAGGATGTTGAGGCACTTCCCCGTGCACTACAGTTCTGGAGGAGTCTGGAGCAATGGATTGGAGGTATCGGGGTCCTTGTAATGGTGATCTCCATACTTTCAAAAACTGGAGTCTCCGCCTACTACAGGGCCGAGGCCAGGGAGGAGAAGATCCTTCCAAGTACTGTCAATACTGCTAGAAAGATATGGCAGATCTACATCCTCTATACCCTAATTGGAATAAGTCTCCTATACCTTGCAGGACTACCTATATGGGATGCCATAAACCTATGTATGTGTGGCATCTCAACTGGAGGTATGAGTATAAAGAACGCCAGTTTCCCCTACAACAACCTGGCAAAGGTT
>DQVW01000068.1 GCA_015661555.1 Methanothermococcus okinawensis | reverse complement strand
TCACATAGGGAGAGTATCTCCTCAGATGCCAAACCAGTCTCCCTTGCAAATGTATAGGATAGCCTCATGAAGTTCTCCAACGTTGGGTCCTTTAACATCTCCTTTAAAAGTCTACTCCCTACCCTGTTTATCCTCTCTATCCACCTGGGATCCTCTATAATCTCCCTAGTCTCCTTCCTTCCAAGTACCTCGAGGACTATATAGTATCTCCCCCTCTCCCCTATATTAATTTTCTTTACATCTGGTGGAAAACCTGGCTTCCTCCTTATGGTAAATCCTCCAAAGTACTGGCCCATCACATCTCCAAGACCAGTTCCACATCTCACCTCACCTATATGGGCCATCTTCAGCAACTCCAACTCATCCCTCTGGGGGTCCACCACCCTCCCTAACTCGTAGGCACATCCCAGGGCACAGGCTCCTGAGATACCTAAACCACAACCTAGGGGCAGTTGGGACCTATGTATAACGTCGTACCCCTTTACCCCCATATTGTTTATAACCTCCCTGGTAGGACAGAGATCCATCTCCCTACCGTTGAAGTATATCCTTCCCTCACCTCTTCTCACCTCTGTAATCACTCCCCTATCCACAGTTATCCCTGCCCCAGTTGAACCTGTCTTTAGAGGATCCCTATCCCTGTGTATGGTAAAGAACCCTGTGATATGCCCAGGGATATACATAAAGATTACCTTATGTATTGTAAACACTCTGGGAAGTACTTGGCGATGTAGTCGTAGTCCCTCTCGATATAGATGTGCATACTTACACTGTGATGGGTGTAGCTTCCATACTCCACTCCAAGGCTCTCAGCCACCATCTCTCCCAGGGCTATCAATCCAAGGGCGTTGGCATGATAGGCCAGTAGTAAATCGTTGCTCCTAAAGAGCACAGTTTGATGAAGTTTCTTATCCCTTATAAGGAATTGGATATACTGGAGACAGGGAACACTACCCCTCTTCCTCTTACTTACCTCTATGTCAATAAGAGGTTGCCAGGTTATTGCCAGAGCCCTCCTGGAGTTCCTCTCCTCCCTCAATTTTTCCAGGATATAGCCTATCTGATCTATCTGGGTACCATTTACAGGATACTTGAAGAGTCTACTGTGGTAGTCGTAGGAGAATTTGTTCTCAGAACCATAAAGGAGGTTTTTAGTGTACTGCTCAACTGCATTCCTTCCCAGGGGGTACTTTGGACTTATACTCTTTAACTTGGGATTGGTTATCTCCACCACAACATTTCTTATCTCCCTACATAGATCTCCATCTTCTGTGACCATGTCCTCTCCCTTCTCCAACACCTCCTTAACAAGGTACTCGTAACTGGCCCTTACCGAGGGTTTTCTAATGGCGAGCATAGTCCTCCTCTTTATACTTCTTATTAAACTCCTCAATCCATCTAACCTTCCCCCTTAAAAGACATCGTGCAACGGAGACTAGATCTGAGTACTTCAACATCCTCTCGGCATCTTCAAGGGAGGTTACAGAGTTGTTTCCAATAATTACCTTCTCTTTAAAGTATGACCTTATCCCCCTTAGGTAATCAAGATCTGGATAATCCCTCCCTGGATTAAAACAGTCCAGATGTATTCCATGGAAGTACCTCTCCACCTTACTTAAATTATCTATCAACTCCTCTACAGGGACTACGTTTGCCCTCACCTTTAGAAAAATAGGCTTATCTATTTCCAACTCCCAAATCCCCTTTAGAAAATCCCTTAGGGTCTCAAAGTTCTCCCTTTTAAGTAACGCCTGTCCTATACCTAGTCTAAGGATCTCCTCCTGGCGACAGTGGCAGTTTAACTCTATTATATCACAGTATCTTCCCAGTATCTCTATCCTATCCCTGGCCTCCTCAAAATCTCTGAACCTTATATTCACGGAGATGAGGGCGTTACTCTTCCTAGCTTTTTCAACCTCCTTTTTTACTATATCCTCGAAGTTATCGAAATTGTAGAGAAACTCCCTTCTACCCCTCTTTACCATCTCCCTACTTGCAGACAATGTGGCACTGTCCAAGTTGAGGGCCCCCAAGGTGACTATGCCAAATAGATTCCTATACCTCCCACAGAAGGACCCATCTGTAATACCTGCCATAGGAGCAAGAACCACCTTTCTACCTCTACATCTCCTGAGAACCTCCATGTACACTCCACCTATATGGGACATAGGGTGTTAAACTTCCTTCTAATACTGTAGTTTTCATAGTTTAAGGTGCATACCTGACTCTCCACCTTACCCTTCCTTATAAGTTCCAATCCAATATCTGCCATATTGGAGGCTTCCTCTGCAGTCTTTCCTATTCCAATCCCTGCCTTCAATTGAATCCCCATCTTTTCCCCTATATCTTCAAAGATAGCCAGAAAGTCATCCTCAGTCATGCCGTTACATGGACACATAAAGTTATCTCCACCTATGAAAAATACCATGGCACCGTACTTCTTTAGTTCTCTAATAAGTTGTAGATGGATCTCGTTGATAAGTAAGTAGGCGTCATAGACACTTTCCCGATCTGTTAGAGTCTCTGTAACGTTGTTAACATCCACATGTGCCAGTTGTACGTACCCATCCTCTAGGATAAAGTTATTTGCAACATCCAATACCTCCTTTCTATACTTATCCTGGGCACTTCCATGCTCCTGTATCTTCTCTGTGGCCAACTTCTGAGCCTCGTAGGGAGTCTCTGCCGAGGCGATTCCCATGCTCACTGTAAAGGGATACCTGTTCCTTATACTCTCCTGAATCCTCCTGTGGGTGTCAAGATCTATACCGTTAGTTATTGCAATTAGGTTGTCAAATCTGGTGTAGAAGACTAGACCCCTATGGGCACCAAATTGGAGGTTTAGATCTCCATAAAGCCTTGACTGAAGGGCCTGTAGATCACTCTCCCTCCTGGGATTGGGGGTTACGGTCCAGGGGCCGTAGTTGTCTATCTGGATAACTGTAATCTGAATCATGATATCCTCAGGCTGTGTTATACTATAATCTCTTTTCCTGCAGCATATAAAAATATTAGTAGAGAAAGGTATAAAAAATAAAATTATTAAAAAACTATCGAAATTAAAGATAAGAGGGATATAATGGAGGAAAAGATTACAATAAGTGTTATTAAAGCAGATGTCGGGGGACTCTGTGGTCATACCGAGGCTCCAGAGGAGTTACTGGAGGTATGTGACTGTATCCTTGAGGAGGCTGTAGACGAGATAATTATAGACTACTACGTTACAAGATGCGGGGATGACATAAACCTTATCATGACCCACAATTTGGGGGTAGACAACGAGAAGGTTCATGGCCTGGCCTGGAGGGCTTTTGAGGAGGCTACCAAGGTAGCCAAAGAGATGAAACTCTATGGGGCAGGACAGGATCTACTTGCAGAGGCATTCAGTGGTAACGTTAGGGGGATGGGACCTGGATGTGCAGAGATGGAGTTTGTTGAGAGGCCAAGTGAACCTGTAGTAGTATTCTGCTGTGATAAAACTGACCCTTCCGCATTTAACTTACCACTGTACAAGATATTTGCAGATCCCTTTAACACCGCAGGGTTAGTGTATGACAAATCCATGATTAACGGCTTTAAATTCGACGTCTTAGATATTATAGACAACAAACAGGTAACCTTAAAGGCACCTGAGGAGTCCTATCAGCTGTTAGCCCTCATAGGAAACCTGGAGAAGTACTGTATTAAAAGGGTCTACAGGGCAAAGGATAACGAGATTGCAGCAGTTGTAAGTTCTGAGAAGTTAAACCTAATTGCAGGAAGATATGTAGGTAAGGATGACCCCGTTGCAATTGTCAGGGCCCAGAGTGGAATGCCTGCAGTGGGAGAGATCTTGGAACCCTTTGCAAATCCACACCTTGTACCTGGGTGGATGAGGGGATGTCACTGGGGACCACTGATGCCAGTTAGTGAGGACGATGCAAGACCTACAAGGTTTGATGGACCTCCAAGGATCATGGCCCTAGGATTCCAGATCTCCCATGGAAAATTAATAGGACCAAATGATCTCTTTGAGGATGTGGCCTTCAACAGGGCTAGGGAGAAGGCCTTAAAGATGGCTGATATGATAAGGAAGATGGGGCCCTTCCAGCCTCACAGATTACCTGAGGCTATGTTGGAGTACACCACGGTACCTGAGATCATGGCTGAGTTGAAGGAGAGATTTGTTGACGTCGAGAAGAAGTAATTAGAATAGATAGACCTTTACGTAATCTCCCTTCTCATAACCCTCTATATTTTCATCCACGAGGATGTAACCCTCCCCATCCCTGAGGGAGGAGAGTACACCACTCCCCCTGATCCTCAGGGGCTCAACGTAAGTTTTTCTATTTTCACTGACTAACTTAACCCTAACTACATCTGTCCTCCCCACTGTAGAGGGTATACCTCTCCTCAGAGGTAGATAGACAGATCTTCTCCTCTTGAAGTAACTTCTAAAGAATAACTCGAATTGAACCACTGCTGCAACTGGATACCCTGAGAGTATATAGAGTGGTACCTCTCTATCTCCCAGAGAACATACTCCAAATCCAAAGGGTTTTCCCGGTCTTATCTGTACCCCGTGGAATATCAACTTCCCAATATCTCTAACAACTTCAACGGTGTAATCCCTCTCTCCTACAGAGGTACCCCCAGTGGTAATCACCACATCGTTCTCCTTTACAGCCCTTAAAAGAACTTCTTCTATCTCCCCTTTCTCATCCCTAACACTTCTGTACATCTTTGGGGTGAAGCCTAGCTCCCCTATTAGGGCATAGAACATAGGGGTGTTAGAGTTTACAATGTATCTCTTACTCTTTAGCTCCTCTATATTTGTAAAGTCCTCCAGATCTATTAATTCATCCCCTATGGATATTATCCCAACACTTAAATGGTAGATCTTGACTCTCTTTATACCTAGGGAGGAGAGCATCCCTATGTGATAGGGGGTTATAACCTCTCCCCTCTTCACAATTACCTCTCCCCTTTTAATATCCTCCCCCCTCCTAGACACATTCTCATAGGGATGAACCCCCCTTCTTACCTCCACAAATCCCTCCCCCTCTATACAGTACTCCTTCATAACAACTGCATCTACACCCTGGGGAATTGGCATCCCAGTGGATAACTTGACACACTGACCTTTTTCCACAGGTTTATCAGGATCTTCCAGGAGATCCAGTATAACTGGGTTTGTCTCAGAGGCTCCGAAGGTATCCTCTGCTATTACTCCATAGCCATCCATGGCAGCTCTGTTAAACATGGGGAGGTCCTCAGGTGATAGAATATCTTCGGCACATATCCTGTTCCATGCCTCGTATACAGGGACTGTTTCAATACCCCTTTCTATCACTTTCTCCAACGTATTAAATACTATATCTCTGGCCCTCCTATAGGGCATGAGATTTTTTAGAAACATAACTCTCACCATAAATATTATATAGATAGGGTTAAAAAGGGGGACTATGGAGAAGGACACTTTAAAGTCTCTAATATGGGATGACAAAAATAACCAGTTGATTCTTATAGATCAGAGAAAACTTCCCCATAAGTTGGAGTACTTCCTATGTGACAACTACGAGGATGTAGCCTTTGCCATAGAGGATATGGTTGTAAGGGGTGCCCCTGCAATAGGAATAAGTGCAGCCTACGGGATGGCACTTGCAGAGATAAAGGGGGATGATGTTGAAAAGGCCTATGAAAGGTTGAAAAATACGAGACCTACTGCAGTAAATCTATTCTGGGCCCTTGACAGGTGTATGAAGGCCTACAGGAGTAACAGATCCATCCTAAGTGAGGCCAAACTTATCCATAAAGAGGACAGGGAGGCCTGTAAAAGGATAGGTGAGATAGGAGAAAAGGTAATTGAAGATGGGGATACAGTATTAACCCACTGTAACGCTGGAGCTCTTGCAACCTCTGCCTATGGAACAGCCCTAAGCGTTATAAGGTTTGCACACTACAGGGGCAAGAATATAAGGGTTATAGTGGATGAGACAAGACCTAGGTTACAGGGGGCGAAGTTGACAAGTTTCGAGTTAAAGTATGAGGGTATCCCAGTGAAGATAATAACCGACAGTACAGCAGGTTTTTTGATGAAGAAGGGTATGATAGATAAGATTGTAGTTGGGGCAGATAGGGTTTTGAAGGACTACACAGTCTTTAACAAAATAGGTACCTACACCCTGGCTGTACTTGCCAAGTATCACAACATACCCTTCTATGTAGCCTCCCCAACATCCACCTTTGATCTTAAGAGTTCCATAGAGGATGTTGTTATCGAGGAGAGGGATGAGAAGGAGGTACTCTATATAGAGGGGAGGAGGATAGCACCTGAAGGTGTAGGAGCCTACAACTATAGCTTTGATATAACACCCTTTGAGTTGATTACTGGAATTATCACAGAGAAGGGGATAATATACAACGAGGAGGACAACAGGATATAATTAGAGATGAACCTCCTTTAACTTACTCCTGGCCTTCCTCTTCAGATAGTAGTTACCTAGAATCCCTGTAATAAAGGGGAGGGGGGTACCTATGTATAACAATCCACTGAACATTGCAAGGAGTTTCTTGTAGAAGGGTATATTTAAGTCGTTTCTAA
Organism: Methanothermococcus okinawensis; assembly: GCA_015661555.1. Classification (GTDB taxonomy): domain Archaea; phylum AGJL01; class Methanococci; order Methanococcales; family Methanococcaceae; genus Methanofervidicoccus; species Methanofervidicoccus okinawensis_B. Next base: position 4,325 of record DQVW01000068.1, on the reverse strand, counting down.
AGATAAGAGATTTAATAAGTTTTTTTTCAGATTCATAGACTACCTTGTAGCTCCAGAGTATGATATCCCATAGAGGGGTGGGGCTACCTCCGTAGGTGGTCTTCCTATTTACTATCGCCTCATAGAGATCATCCTTTGAGGTCCCCTGGAAGTATGTACGTCCATTACCGACCATCTTGGCCATGTGGGCATCACTACTACCTATAAAGGCTACTGGCTTCCTGTGATAGTTTTTCATTACCTTCTCAAGGGCGATGTTGTTAATAATACTGTCCCTGTGATAGGCGTTAAATACCTCTACACCATCTAGATCCAGTTGAAACATCTTATCCCCTAGGGCCTTACAGATGGGACTGTAGGGATGGGGTGCTATTGCCAAACCCCCCTGTTCATGGATAAGTTCTACAGTCTCCTCTGCAGAGAGTCCCTTAGGGATCTCCTCATTTAAATACAGTCCTATAACCTCCCCATCCCTAGTCATTATCTCACTTCCAACAACTACCTCCACCCCAAACTCCCTCTCAAGTTTTTGAGTTTCCAGCCCTCCCCTTATGGTGTTGTGATCTGTAATGGCTATGACACTGAGGTTTCTCTTTTTGGCGTACTTCATAACATTCCTCGGCTCCTCCACAGAGTCTGGAAATTTCAACCCCATATACCTCGTTATACCTGAGTACTTTGTATGGATGTGTAGATCCCCCTTAGAATACTCCTTCTCCATGGTATCCCTCCCTATTTGAACATACTTAGTACCTTTGGGATGTACTCTATGAGATCTAGAGGGGTGTAGTAGTATCCCTTCTCACCTATTAGCATATCGCCTGCATATCCATTTATATAGGCCCCACAGCATGCGGAGATAAATCCCTCGTTCCTGGAGTAGAGGGCGCCTACTATACCACAGAGTACATCTCCAGTACCCCCTACAGTCATCCCTGCATTGCCAGTTTTGTTTATCTTTATCCTCTCCCTGTTAAAGATGAGATCGTATCTGCCCTTCAAGAGTATGGTGGATTTTACCTCCTCCAGGGATGTAGGGTTCTCCAGATCAATTCCCATGTACTCAAATTCCCTTCTATGGGGTGTAAATATAAAGTTCTCCTTAAACTCGAAATCCCCGTAGTCTATAAGTTTTATGGCATCTGCATCTATAACAATCCTCTTATCTCCAACCTCCTCCAGATAACTATTTACAAACTCTCTACTCTCCTCATTAACACCTAGACCACTTCCCAGGATTACCACCTGGTGATCCCTGGAGAGCTTTAAAGCCTCCTCTATACATTCTACACTTAGGTAATCCCCCTCAACCTCATAGCCTATAAGATGAGGGTAATTTCTAAGGGCTTCCATCACTGGCCTAACTGAGAGGACTGTGGTTATATCTACAATCTTTGAGGCTGCCAGGGCAGAGAGTACAGGTGCACCGAAGTATCTCTTAGAGCCCCCTATTATCAGGACCTTCCCATTTTCACCTTTGTGGGAATTTGGATCCCTGGGAGAGAGGGCGTACATGTCCCCCCAACCAACAAGGTAGTGGGCTACCCTTGGAATACCTATCTTCTTAACAACTACTCTGTTATCCACATTCTCCATCTTCCTCCTGTGGAAGGTTACAATTAAGTCTCCCTTTAACCCCCTGGTTTCAACATCTACTGAGACTATCTTAATATTCCCCCTATCCCTCAACCTGTTAAGTATATCCACCAAGGTTTTAAAGGGCTCTCTAAGTTCCCCCCTGATACCAGTTCCAAGGAGGGCGTCTATAACAACGATGTTGTCTTTTTCACTGGACTCTATCTCCCTTACAACCTTCAATACTCCCTCGAGACATGGCTCCTCTCTAATATCCAGTCTATAGTCCAAATGAGCTATACTCTTAAGTACCTTAAAGTTCTCCCTGGCCTCGTAGGTTTTTATAAACTCCTCCCTTCCAAGGAGTACAACTGTCAAGGTATCTTCAAAACCACAGTAATCTGTTAGATGGCGAGCTGCAACAAACCCATCTCCCCCGTTGTTTCCAGGACCACAGAAGATGTATATCTTATTTCTAGAGTCCTTCCTTAGATATCTTGAAACCTCCTCCGCAACTGATTTCCCAGCGTTCTCCATAAGGAGTATCCTTGGAATACCTAGGTACTCACAGTTACCATCTACTATATTCATCTCCTCTGGGGTGATGTAATCCCTGTCCCTTTTACTGTAGTACTCCTTTAAGAGTTTGTGAAATATCTCCAGGTTACTCATAGGGATCATTCTCTTAATTTTTATAAAAAGTATTTAATCTCTGGGAGATCTATAATATCTCAGTAGGTCAAAGACTGATAGGGTGCCTACCACTTCCCCCTCTTTATTAACTACAGGGTAGGCTATTACCTCTTCCCCTACCATCTCCTCTATTAGGTCCTGGGAGATCTCCTCATCCTCCTTTAACACCTTTATCTCATCGATATAGAGCATAAGATCCTCTACCTTGGAGTGTTTACATCCTACCATTAAGTCTAGAGCTCTAACCCATCCCTCTAGTTTTCCCTCCTCAACTACGGGGGCGTAACTCTTATTCCTTCTATACATCAACTCGATAGCTTCCCCTCCCACCATATCTGGGGAGAGAACTAGAAAGTCCCTATTCATTACATCCTTTACTTTAGGCATCTCTATCCCCATTACCAGGTGTAAAGGTGAAACCTTTGAAGGTGGCAGCACTTTACTCTGGAGGAAAGGATTCTGCATATGCCCTCTGGTGGGCACTACATCAGGGCTGGGAGGTTAAGTATCTAGTTAACGTTGTGCCTGAGAACAGGGAGAGTTATATGTTCCATGTTCCCAACGTGGAGTTAACAGAGTTGGTCTCCAAGAGTACAGGTATACCCCTTGTAAGGGTTTACACCAGGGGGGAGAAGGAGAAAGAGGTGCTAGATCTAAAGAGGGCCTTGAAGAGATTGGATATTGATGGGGTAGTCAGTGGAGCCATTGCAAGTGAATACCAGAGGAGGAGGATAGATCACATCTGTGAGGAGTTAGGTATAAGATCCTTTGCCCCACTCTGGCATAAGGACCAGGAGTGGATACTGAGAGATGCCGCCAAGTTCTTCCACTTCAAGATCGTCAGTGTATCCGCCTATGGGTTAGGTAGGGAGTACCTTGGAAGGACTATAGATGAGAGCAACCTCCAGGAGCTAATAGAGGTTATGGAGAAATACGGGATAAACAAGGCCTTTGAAGGTGGGGAGGCTGAGACCTTTGTCTTTGATGCCCCTTACTTCAGGAAGAGGATCGTTGTAGTGGATTACGAGATCCTCTGGGATGGACAGACAGGTGTCTATCTAGTCAAGGAGGCTAAACTAGTTGACAAATACTAGCATAGGGTTCTATGGGAGGCTGGGATATTCAAGGTACTGTTACAGTGGGGACATTGAATGGTGAGACCCTTTAATCTAAAGTTTGCCTCAAAGGGTTTCTTACAGTAAGGACAAAGCCATATCCTCTTGGAGGTTTTTACACATTCCCCAACATCCCCAACTGTTGGATACCTCTCACAGGATTTATCACTCTCATCCCTCCTGTACTTAAAGAAGGACTTAACGGTATCTAGGTATAGATCTACAGTGGTCCTACTTATACACTCCTTTCCCCCACATATGGGACAGGGGATATCTTTCTTCCTATCTTCAGCGTTCATAATTATAACCTCACTGATTTAACTATGATTAATATGTTTATCACTTTTTATAACAGTTACTATTTGGTGGAAGGATGATCTACTGTCTAGGACCTAGAGGTAGTTACTCCGAGATGGCTGCCAAGGCATTCGCCAAGATCCTTGGGAAGGATAACATCCTATTTTGTAACTCCATATACGACGTTTTCCAGTATCTAGAAAGTAGCGAAGATAACTTCTATGGGGTAGTGCCCTCTGAGAACTCCATAGAGGGATCTGTGTCCCTCACCCAGGATCTTCTCTTGGAGTTTTACCCCAAGATCAGGATATATGGAGAGCTAGACATAAACATAAACCACTGTCTAGTTGGATACAACAGGGAGAGGATTAAGAGGGTATACTCCCATCCCCAGGCACTTGCCCAATGTAGGAAGTATATAAAAAAACATGGTTGGGAGGTTGTGCCAGTATCCAGTACAGCCGAGGCTGTTAAGTTAGTTAGATCCATAGGAAGTGAAGAGGTAGGGGCAATTGCCTCCAAAGAGGCTGCCAGGCTCTACAACTTAGAGGTTCTCGAGGAGGGAATACAGGACTATAAAAACAACACTACAAGGTTTATACTCATTGGAAAAAAGGGATTGAAGTTGAATTTTAAAGGAGATGG
>DQVW01000097.1 GCA_015661555.1 Methanothermococcus okinawensis | reverse complement strand
GGAATATACTCCCTAAAGGCTGACTCCCTGGACCAGAAGATAGCGAGAGATTTTATCATCGAGAATAAGGATGCCATCCTTGTAGATGTGATAGATACAAACAACCTTAACAGGAACCTCTATCTGACCTTACAGTTGATAGAACTTGGTAGGTCGCCTATACTATGTCTAAACTTTATAGATGAGGCGGAGAAGTACGGCATCTCTGTAGATAGTGAGAAACTCAGTGAGAGGTTAGGAGGACTTCCAGTTGTAAAAACCTCAGGTAGATACAAGATAGGTATTGAGGATCTAAAGGAGGCTATATTGAACTATAAGCCTATTCACTGTGAGATTAGATACTCTGAACTCCTGGAGGATACTGTAAGTAAGATAGTGGAAAAGTTGGAGAAATATCCCCTACCTACAGAGGGGAAGTTCAAGGATGTTCCAAAGAGATGGCTAGCTATATCCTTCCTAGAAGGGGATCCTGAGGTTGTAGATCTGTTTAAAAAGAATGAGGATCTATTCAGGGAGGCGAAGAAGATAAAGGAGGAGTTGGAGAGGGAGATAAGACATGACGCAGAGAGTTACGTTGCCGAGGAGAGATACAAAAAGGTAGATGAAATACTGAAGGGTATCTGGAAGGAGAAGATAATATTCGACGACATAGATAGGATACTTCTCCACCCTGTATACGGGATGGCAATTTTTGCCGTTGTTATGTATATAGTATACACTGTTGTCATAGGGTTAGGAGATGTTTTTATAGAGTATATCGAGATGTTCTTCGAGTATTTAGGGGAGTATCTAGGTGTTATAATTCCAGAGCCATACAGGGGAGTTGTAGTAGAAGGTATTATTGGCGGGGTGGGGACAGTACTTACCTTCTTCCCCTATGTAGCCTTTATGATGCTATCCCTCTCCCTCCTGGAGAGTGTTGGATATCTGGCAAGGGTTTCAGCCCTCTTCCACAACATCATGGCTAAGCTAGGTCTCAGTGGGGGTTCAACAATACCTATTCTCATAAGTTTTGGATGTAACGTCCCAGGTATACTGGCTACCAGGACCATCCCAGATCCCCTTAGACGACTTGCCACAATTCTAGTAACACCTCTAGTCCCATGTTCCGCCAGATTTGTTGTAATCGGATTTATGGCCAGTGCATTCTTTGCCAGTCATGCCTCCCTCTTTGCCATGGGGATAGTGGCAATATCCCTTCTCCTACTAGCCCTAGTATCCTACGTCGTAGGTAAGTATATTGTAAAGGGTAAACCTGAAGAACCTATCTTCGAGTTACCTCCCTTTAGACTACCAGATTGGGATTACATACTTAAAAGAACCTGGGCCTATACTAAGCACTTCCTTATAAGGGCTGGAACTATTATACTGGCAGGTTCTATACTCTTCTACTACCTGCTCCACTACCCAAGTGAGGAGAACTGTTACGGTATGCTACTGGGAAAGATGTTGGAACCTATAACAGGGCTTATGGGCATAGATTGGAGAGGTGCACTTGCACTCCTAGCTGGAATCATCGCCAAGGAGTTGGTAGTATCCACCATGGAGATCGCCTACAGTGGAAATATAGTGGAGGCACTGACCCCACTTCAGGCCTTTGTCCTTACACTGGTCACTGTATTGTACATTCCATGTTTAGCTACCATAGCTACCCTGTTCTATGAGACTGGAAAGAATGTAAAGTGGACACTATTTGCAGTAAGTTACAACCTGATACTGGCTACCCTTGTAGGTATAGTGGTGTACAACATTGGACGACTAATAGGTTTTTCATAAAATAGGGAGGTGAGTGTATGGAAAGTCTAACAGATAAAAAACCAGGCACATATACAGTAAAAGAGATACGTGGGGAGTATAAGAAACTCTACGACTTAAGGATTGTACCTGGTACAAGGATTACAGTCCTATACAACGAGAGGGGGCCTATGATTGTAAGAGTGGGTAACTCCAAACTAGCAATTGGAAGGGATTTGGCAGGACTTATTAAGGTTGTAGAGTAGATCTACAACCCCTTGTAATACCTCTCCAGTGGAGGAACTACCTGTTTCTTCCTGGACATAACCCCCTCTAGATATACACTGTTCCCCTCCAACTTTACATTGAAGGCCCTCTCAAAGGCCTCCCTGTTACCTACAACCAGTACCTCACTACCCCCTCTCATTATATCCGTTATTAGGAAGAGTATAAGATCGTAGCCCTCCTTAAGTTTCTCCTGAAGTATCCTGAATATCTCCTCCTTCTTCTCCTGGATTTCTCCAATATCTATTACCTCTACCTGTCCAATACCTACCTTTCTACCGTTGAAGTTGTACTCCTTGTAGTCCAATTCCACAATCTCCTCAGGTTTCATCTTACTTACTGTAGACTTTGCCTTAAGTAACTCCATCCCGTAGGCCTGTATATCCTCTATACCTGCAATCTCTGCAAGTTTTTCCCCTATTTTTTTATCTAGATCTGTGGTAGTTGGGGATCTGAAGAGAACTGTATCTGAAATAATTGCAGAGAGTAGTAACCCTGCCAGGTCAGGTTTTAACTCCTTGTTCTCTCCCCCTATAATATCCAATCCATTTTTAAAATAGAGTTCCCCTATTATGGTGGCTGTGGATCCCACAGGTTTTGCAAGGTAGACTATTGGCTCCACAGTGGTTATACCTATCTTGTGGTGGTCAAGAATACCTACAAGTTTTCCTCTCTCAAGATCATCTAGGGTTTGAGACTTCTCACTGTGATCTACTAGGAATATCTCCTTACCCTCAGCAGATCTTATTAACTCAGGTTCCATAACTCCAAATCTTCTCAGTACCAACTGGGTCTCAGGATTTAGATCTCCCAGCCTTGCAGGAACTCCATCTAGGAAGTAGGCTAGAACTATGGCGGAACATATACTGTCTGTATCTGGGTTCTTGTGCCCCACTACGTATAGCATCTTATCCCCCAACTTTTTTTATAACTATAATTTTTATTTTTGATATAAAAACGGTATCTGTGATACCATGGAGGGTATGTACATACTCAAGGTGGCCTACGACGGACGTCATAGAGGGTTTCAATCTCAACCCCATGGGGACACCGTATGTGATAAGATAATAGGGGCTCTGGAGGAATGTGGATATCTAATTGAGGGTAAAAAGGGTATTCTATTCTACGGGGGTAGAACTGATAGGGGGGTTTCAGCACTTGGGAACTTTGTAGTAGTCTATCTAAGGGAGGAACCTAAACTCTCCTATATCTACTCCAGGTTAAAGAATAGGGGCATCTGGATACTTGGGTATAGAAGGATAGAAGAGATACCAAAGGTTAGGTATAGGCACTACAGGTATATACTCCCAGGAGATGAGGATTACAACATAGATCTCATGATTGAGGGGGCTAAGAAACTTGTTGGAACCCACTCCTTCCACAACCTCTCCAAGAGGGATAGGTCCAAGGAGAAGAGCCCCATTAGAAGGATACTGGATATAAGGATTTCCCAACATGATCCCTATATAGTGATAGACGTTATAGGGGAGAGTTTCCTCTGGAACATGGTTAGAAAGATAGTGACAGTACTTTCAGAGATAGGTAGAGGTAGAAGGGATGTATCTTGGATAGACCGCCTCCTAGATGTGAATCACAGGGAAGGTGTACCTGCTGCCCCTCCCGAGGGTCTTATACTAGTTGAGGCCAAAACAGATGTGGAGTATATATACGATCCCTATGTGGTGAGGAGATTTAGGGAGGAGTGGGAGGAGGAGTACCGGAGAAGTGTTGTAAGATGTGGGGTCTCCAGGAGCATGGTAGATCTACTGGAGTCTTCTTTTAATGGATTGGTATAGGGCAGCCTGCAATCCGTAGTATTTAACCATACCTGTAATCTCCCTCTGATCCATCTCCTTCTCCTCGAAGGATACTAGGTCCTTACTGTACAGGGCATAGGGACTCTCCCTTCCAACAACCCAGAGGGAGCCTCCGTACAACTTCAAGGTAACCTTACCACATACCCTCTCCTGGGTCTTCTCTATAAACCCATCTAACCCCTCCCTTAGGGGTTCATGCCAGAGACCCCTGTATACAAGGTCTCCATAGGTGGCATCCACTATCTCCTTGAACTTCAACTCCTCTCTAGTAAGTACCAACTGCTCCAGGGCTTTATGTGTAGTTATAAGCATCACTGCCCCTGGGCATTCGTAATTCTCCCTGGATTTTAAACCTATTATCCTATCCTCAATAATGTCTATTCTACCAATACCATTTCTTCCTCCTATCCTGTTACACTCCCTTATAAGCTCTACTGGATCCATCTCCCTCCCATTTATACGGACAGGTATCCCCTTCTCAAACTCTATCTCTACGTATTCCTCCTCAGTACATTCCTTTGGATTCCTGGTCCAGGAGTATATCTCCTCGGGAGGTTCAAAGGCGGGATCCTCCAGTGGACCCCCCTCTATACTTCTACCCCAGAGATTCTCGTCTATACTGTATTTTTTACTCTCTGAGGGGATCTCAATACCATGTTTTTTAGCGTACTCTATCTCCTCTCTTCTTGTAAGGTTTAGATCTCTAATTGGGGCGATTATCCTTAGATGCGGCGCCTTCGCCCTGATGATGGCTTCAAATCTAAACTGATCGTTCCCCTTCCCTGTACAGCCGTGGGCTACTGCCTCTGCACCTAGCTCCTCTGCCAGTTGAACTAACTTCGTGGCAATGAGGGGCCTGGCTAGGGCTGTAGATAGGGGATATCCCTCATACATGGCATTTGCCCTTATAGCCCTAAATATATACTCCTTTACAAACTCCTCCTTGGCATCTAGGGTGTAGTGGTCATATACTCCATATCTCCTGGCCTTCTCCTCGCACTCTTTAATCTCCTCCTCGGGCTGCCCCACATCTACACATAGTGTTACCACCTTGTACCCGTATCTCTCCTCCAACAACTTCAGGCAACAACTTGTATCTAAACCTCCAGAGTAGGCTAAAACTGCTATTCTCTCTGGCATCTTTTCACCTATCTACAGGTTCTACGAAGGATTTCACCCTCTCTATATTTCTCTTAAGAATCTTCTCTACCTCTGGATAGATGTCCTCGTCCAGACAACTTACAGTTATGGCAGGTTTGTTTATCTCCTCCATAAACTTCCTTACATTCTTCTCGTGAAAGAGGATTCCCTCGTAGTACCTTAAATTTGGTACCACGTAGAGTATACCTTCAAGTTCTCTGATCTCATGGCAGGCATCGAGTACAGTGTCTATAGTCAATGTCATAGTTCCAGAGGTCTTTGAGACCCTGGAGATTCTGTAGGTATTTAGCAACCCCCTCCTCCTACCTACCCTCAACCTCTCCAGGGAGTTATCCACCTCATAGATATCCCTGTCATATACCCCCTTTGGGTTTTCCACTATTAGGACCTCTGGATCGAAGTGGGAGATAACCTCTGGGCTTACACCTCCCAACCCTGTAAGGTCAATTACTAGATCGGGGTTTAACCTCCCATTCCTCAGGGCCAGGTTGAAGGAATTTATATCCATAAAGGTTATCCTCTCATTTCTTACAATATCTCTGAGATGGGGATAGATGTCTACAAGTATCACCTTCTCAGAGTCGTTTAGAAGGGAGGAGGCCATATAATTTCCACAGAGGTAGGCCCCGAATATAAGAGTCTCCCTAAACTCCTCCCCCTCCAGGAAGTACTTTACAGCCCTTGTCTTCTCCTCTACAATGGAGTAGATTATATCTACCACCTTGGTCTTGGAGTCCAAGGTTTTTACAGTCTCTGTTATACCGTACTTCATAATATCCCCCTATATTCCTATCCTCCTCAGTGCCTCCAACAACTCCTCCCTAACGGTATCTTCGACACTTCTCCTGTGTATAACAGAGGGAGGAGATATGGAGCCACTTAAGATCCTACCTTTACTATCTAAAATGAGAAGCATGGAACCTGAACCTGGCACTCCCAACCTACCCCTTGCAATCACTATGTGGGCATCTGTTGTATCTACAGCTATCAGGCCCTTACTAAGTGCTGGCATTCTTGTAAGATCTGCGACCTCAGTAGGTATCTCTATCCTGGATATATCTACCTCCCTCCCCTTATAAACCTTCTCCAGTAGCACCTCCCTGATCACCCTGAATTTATCCAAGTTTCTCGTGGCCACAACTACCTTCTTCCCCCTGAGGATGTAATCCCTTATAGCCTCTACCTCCTCCAATCTATCCCCCTTTCTTTCACCCCTGGAGGACTCTAGGTAGGCCCTTAAAATATAGTCTTCCAGCCCCATTATTACCCCCTTTTCATTATAGAATACCTCCCAACTTCTTTCCCATTGCCACTATTCCCAGGATGGGAGGTAGACCTGGAGACTCTGGAAATACCGAGGCATCGCAGACGTAGAGGTTCTCCACCTCGGTCTCAAAGTTTTTATCCACCACCTTACCCATGGCACAGGTGCCTCCAGGATGGGATCCCCTAAGTACAGTTCTATGTATCTCCTCAACCCCCATATCTTGAAGTATCTTTGAGGCCTCCTCTATCCCCCTTGAAAGTAATCTCTTATCCCTCTCCCCAACCTCTTTATATACTCTATTTCCCTTAACAAATCCCCTACCTTCGTCCCCTATTTTAACCATTATACCGTAAATATCCCCACTCCTTACATCTTTTTTCTCCTTCTTTATACTACGGTAGAGATGGAAAGAGTAATGAGGTGACAGTAGAAACCCCTTATATCTTTTGTAGAGGGCCATAGGTACAGATCTATCTAAGTCACAATTTTCCAATACCCCTCCAACTGTGAGGAAGATGTCTACAAAGAGATTACTTCCAAGGTGTTCGTTGTCCAGTATGGTGGAGAGGATCCTTGGGGAGTTTATACCTCCACCACATACTATAACCCTCTCTCCCTGGAATACCCTCCTCTTACCCTCTAGTAGATGGTACCCCTCAACTTTAAAGATATCCCCCTCCCTGGAAATAGAGGAGACGTGGAAGTTTGTAACTATCTTACTGGAGGGATTTTGAGTATTTAAAAACCTTCTAGGAGTCCATTTATAGGGGCATATCTTCCTTGCACACATACCACAGGAGGTACATCCCTCAAAGTCTATAAACTTTGGAGTCCTTTTAAATCCATAGTCAAAGAGGGGTCTAATACTCTCCCTGATATGACTATCTGGTACCTCCCTAACCTTTAACTCTCTCTCGATCTCGGGATAAATTTCACTTCCCCTTATACCCACCTTTCTCAGATCTGCCCTCATGGCATTTCCCACAGCCCCTAACCCTGAACCTCCAAGGGATGTAATATAGAGTATCTGTACCTCTCCTTTGAGGGTGTTATATTTCATTCTCTCATTTCCCATCTCCAGAAGTAGTACCTTCTTATCTGGATACTTCTCATTTAACTCCCTGTATAGTGTACAGCCTCCTACTCCAGATCCTACGATGATAAAGTGGTACACATCTATCCCTCTCTTTAAATCACCTGTACTATTTATAAGATCTTATAATAAATATCAAAAGAGTTATAAATCACAACTAGGGAAAGAGATGGAGCCACTTAATAGAATAAAGCTAGGTATCCTTGTACTCTTAACTATTATTCTCACGGCAACTCTAGGTCTTATGTATTTAGAGGGGTGGGATTTTTTTACAGCTCTCTACGTTACAGTGATCACCCTTTCCACTGTAGGTTATGGAGATATAACACCTACCACCTTCTGGGGTAAGTTGTTCACACTCTTTTACATCATCTGTGGTGCCGGGGCGATGGCCTATACCTTCGCCTCTATTGCAGGATTCATAATAGAGGGAGAGTTAAAAAAGATACTAAGGTTGAAAAAGATGGAGAGTAAGTTGAAGAGCATCAGGGATCACTATATAATATGTGGATTTGGAAAGATAGGAAAGGTAGTAGCTGAGAAGTTTGACAGTTTAGGGGTACCTTACGTAGTAGTAGATATAGACGAGAAGAAGTTAGCTAGGGAGGCTGAGAACTTTAAGAATCTACTCTACGTTGTAGGGGATGCCACCTTAGACGAGGTACTAATAAAAGCTGGAGTGGAGAGGGCCAAGGGGTTAATTGCAACTGTCAAATCTGACGCCGAGAATCTGTTTGTCACTATCTCTGCAAGGGGTTTGAACCCTAAGTTGTATATCATTGCAAAGGCTGAGGCAGAGACAACCATAGATAAACTCCTGAAGGCAGGTGCTGATAGGGTGGTCTCTCCCTATATAATAGGGGGTATGAGAATAGCTGAGATGGCTCTAAGACCTGAGATATTGGATTTCGTATCTACCCTTATGGATGAGACCTACGATATGGAGATTGGAAGGTTTACCATCCATCCCCAATCGGAGGTTGTTGGAAAAACCCTCCATGAGTCTAAAATAAGACAGAGAAGTGGTGCTACAATACTGGCAATTATAAAAGATGGAGATAGGGTGATAATCAACCCAGGACCAGATGTTGTCCTGGAACCTTACAACGTTGTATACGCCTTTGGTACAAAGGAGCACCTTGAGAAATTAAAAGAGATACTGGGAAGTTCCAAGAAGTAACAACCTAATCCAGCCCCTCGTAATCCCCTAGAGGTTCCTCCTCGTAACTTTTTTCCCTATGGGACCTCTCCCATATTCCCACAATATCTAGATCCTCTCCTCCGTACCTACCCTTGAATTTGTTTATCTTAACTAGGGCTGGAATACTTAGGGCAGGACCTATTATTATGGCCTCTCCCACGTTTAACCCTGGAAGTTGTTTAAGGAGGTCCTCACTTAAACTCTCTGAGGCCTGCTGTACATGCTGCTGGTCATGGGGTTCAATTAATTTGGAGATGATAAGGTTGTTACACTGGGAGAGAGCCTCAGGATCCAAGGTCTTAGGTCTTTGGGATACTAGACATAGACCTACTCCAAATTTCCTACCCTCCCTGGCTATTCTAGAGATGTAAAGTTTGGACTTAGTATTCCTATTTTTGGGAATAATGAGATGGGCCTCCTCAAGTACTATAAATATAGGTTTTGGATAACCCTCTCTAAGAGCCCTCTTTCTATCTGCAAGTATCTCCTTTGCCATGTGGGAGATGACAATATCCATGTCACTTTCATCTAAGCCCTCCAGGGGTAGTATGTTGATATGATTTTCCTTTATCTTCTCCACAGGGTTGTAGTGTAGGGTTAGGAGATGTTTTTTAAACTTCAGCATGTCCTTAAGCCTAAATATTGCCGTTTGAATACTGTTGTAGTCCCTCTTGTACTTGGGATGGTCCGAAAGGTTCTCCAACTCCTCTATAATAGAATTTATGTACTCCTCTGCAGAGTTGAAGTCACTTTCACTGTGCTCCTTCTTCACATTATCTACGGCCATCCTTATATAGGGTCTCTGTTTTGTAGCTGCAACATCCACCCCAGCTAGATCTGCCAGGCTCTCACTACTTATCTGGTATACGTTTATCTTAGGCTCCAGAACATTAACCCTTAATCTGTTGTTGGGATCGTAGGACTCTATATACCTGTACTCCCCATGTATATCAAAGACTAGAACTGTAGCTTTCAACCTGTTCAACTCCGAGAGAAGTACAGCAACGGTGTTAGACTTTCCCATTCCAGTGATTGCCAGTATAGCTAGATGTCTTGAGCATAACATGTTAACATCTAACTTTACAGGTATGTCCTTGGACAGTAATTTCCCTATCTCTATGTGTCCAGCAGAGAACATCCTCTTTAGAACATCCTCACTGGCGGAGTAGACCTCTGTACCTGGTTTTGGAGGTATCTTGGGTATCTTCTTCTCCTCCACATCTCCCAGTATCTTTATCTTACCTATAACCTGATAGGAATCCTCCTTCTCCAACTTCTTTAACTTCAATATATCCTCTACACTTAATACCTCGTTGAAGATGGGACAACTTTGCATAACCCCCTCTATCATACCTAAAACTTCCCTTCCATTGGGGTACTCTATAGATACATAGCTACCTACTTCAGGTATCTTATTGGAGAGGAAGGTAACCTCTGTAGTGGTGGTCTCTCCCACTATATACCCTATAACCTCTCTTTCTCCCATTATAATCCCTCCTATTTAACTGTTAGATTTGCTCCAAGGGATTTCATTACAGGGATAAAGTCTGGGAAGGACACCTTTACACTCTCCTCCCCCTCAATGATAGTTCTCCCCTCAGCCAAAAGTCCAGCAACTGTGAAGGCCATTACCAGTCTGTGATCTCCATAGGTATTCAACCTCGCCCCTCTCAACCTACCTACACCCTCTATTATAAGTCCATCAGGTTTCTCCCTTATTCTTCCACCCATCTTTCTCAACTCCACTGCACAGGCGTGAAGTCTATCACACTCCTTCAACCTTACATGTTCCCCGTTGTAGATCTCAGTTCTACCCTGGGCAAAACACCCCAGAACTGCAAGGGTGGGCACTAGATCTGGTATATCCTTTACATCTATAGAGATACCCTCCAAATTATAGGGCCCCTCTACAACTACCCTGTCCTCCCTTACCTTAATGTGGGCGCCCATCTCCCTTAAGATATCAACTATCCTTCTGTCTCCCTGTTTAGAATCTTTAAAGAGGTTCTTAATAAGGATCTTGGAGTTTAGAAGTACACCAGCAGCCAGGATGTAGGAGGCTGAGGAGTAGTCGCCCTCAACCCTGTATTTAGTAGGCTTATACCTCTGATTCCCCTCTACAAGGTATTCCCTATTACCTTCTAATACCTTCACCTTTATTCCAAACCTCTCAAGTACATCCATGGTTATATCCAGATAGGGAGCTGACTTCAAAGGCGTTGTTAACACTATCCTACTATCCTCCTGGGCGAAGGGTAGTGTCATCATGAGGGAGGTAATAAACTGGGAGCTTACATCCCCCCTTATCCTTACAAGGTTCCTCTCTATCTTACCCCCTTTAACAACTACAGGGGCTGTACCGTCCATCTTGGAGGAGAAGGCTACAATACCCAGCTGATTCAGGGCATCTAGCAGCGGCCCCATAGGTCTTCTCCTTATGGACTCGTCCCCAGTTAGTATGGCGTAACCTCTAGGTATCTGGGAGGAGATACCTGTAAGTATTCTTAAAGTTGTACCACTGTTTCCCACATCTATAACGTTGTCAGGGGTTTTAGGACTGTTGTAATTCCCCTCTACAACCCAGATATCCTTCCTCCTCTCTATCTGAGCCCCCAAAGATATACAGCCGTATAGGGAGGAGAGACAGTCCTCACTGTTGAGAGGGTTTAGAATCTTAGATACTCCATCTCCTAGAGATGCACATATTACAGCCCTATGGGTGTAGGACTTTGAGGGGGGTGCATTTACAGTACCCCTTAATTCCTCTGTTTTCTCCACTATAAGCATAACCCTCACCAGTTGAAGATCTCCTTTTTAACAAGAGGTAGAAATCTATCTCCTATATGGCTACCTAGGATATTCCCTCTCATATCTATTATAACACAGCTAAAGTCTATCCTCTTCCATCTATCCCTGGCCCTCTCCACCACCCTCTTAGCTATATCATTAAACACCCTGTGAAGAACACCCTCTCTCCTCAATATCTCTATTATCTCCTCTGTAGTGTTACTGTAAAGTATTCTTCTCAGGACATCCTTACTGTGGATATAGAGGGAGCTATATGCTGTCAATATCTCATTTCTACCATCTGCAACCTTGGAGTGGGTGTTGTATATACCTCCAGCAAGTTTCACGATCTTTCCAGCATGTCCAAAGATCAGTATGCCCTCAACACCTTTCTCCTCCGCCTTATCTATCATAAAATCCCAGAAATTAGAGACCTCCACTATCTGGTCCTCCTCTACATTCAGTAGTCTCCGCCCGTAGGTTGTACCTATGTTACCAGGTGTGAACACCAGTATCCTGTGATTCTTTGCCAGGGCAACATCTAGCTGTAGTAGTAGGGACTCCCTGTAGGCCTCCTGGGACATAGGCCTCACTATACCTGTAGTTCCAAGAATAGATATACCTCCAACTATACCAAGTTTAGGGTTCAAGGTCTTCTTAGCCAACTCCTCACCCCTGGGAATGGAGATCCTAACTATGACCCCCTCATCCTCATCCAGGAGGGAGATGATATTTTTAACAATAAGTTCTCGAGGTTTTGGATTTATGGCCCAATCCCCCTTTTTAACCTGGAGTCCCTCCTTTGTAACGATACCCACACCTCTCCCCCCAACTATCCTGATCCTCTCACCTCCCTTCCACTTCACAATCTCCGTATCCACAACAACCTCTATACCATCTGTGATGTCAATATCCTCACCTGCAAACTTCCTCACAGTTACCCTGGCACGTCTAGAGGATAGGTCTCCCTCTACCCTTTCCACAGGTATAATGAGTATGTCACCCCTGTCGTTCTCTATCTCCACGTAGTCCAGCTTTACACCTTTCTTTAAATAGTAGATACCACAGTAGGCTCCTGCTGCAGCACAGGCACCTGTAGTATAGCCGTACTTCCTCTCCCTTCTAAAGTCGTATATCATCCTACCATCTTTTAAATACTTTTGATTATTATAGGGATAATAAGGTGATACAATGGATATAGAGGAGTTTGTAAGGAGAAGGCTAAGGAAGAAGATACCTGAGGAGGTTATTATCGAGGAGGGTGTTAAGATAGTTATGGAATTTAAAAAGATAGACAGGCAACTTGCCAGGGAATTTGTTGAGGCAGTTCTAAAGGAGGTAAAAACTGCAGAATCCTATAGAGATCTGGCAGATCCAAAGTTAAAGTACATCCTGGACTACAGGAGATCTGGAGTTACCATGGGGGAGATAGGTGGAGGTAGTAGGGGGGAAGGTGACTTCTTCCTACACCAACAGATAGGAAAGATTATTGAGAGTACAGGGCAGAGAACAGTTATAGATAGTAGGGATCAGGATGACGGTGGAGTTGTAGAGGCTAAGGGTAAATATATAGTAGCTACCATTGATGGTACCCACTCCAGGTTAAGTGAATTTCCCTTTCTCGCAGGCTTCCATGTAACAAGGGCATGTCTCAGGGATGTATACGTTATGGGTGCAGAACCTGTTGCCCTTCTAAGTGACGTCCACCTGGCAGATGACGGAGACGTATCCAAGATACTAGATTTCACAGCTGGTATATGTGCAGTTTCTGAGAGTATAGGGGTTCCACTGGTTGCAGGGAGTACCCTTAGGGTAGGAGGAGATATGGTGTTGGGAGAGAGGATGGTAAGTGCAGTAGGTGCTGTAGGGGTGTTAAAGGAGGATATTCCCACTGCAAGGAGGAGGGCTCAAGTTGGAGATGTAATACTTATGACCAGGGGTAGTGGAGGGGGTACTATAGCAACAACTGCCATATACCATGGGATGTTCTCCGTGGTCTATGAGACCCTAAATATAGACTTCCTGAAGGCATGTAAGAGGATATTTGAGAGTGATCTACTTAAGTACATCCATGTTATGACAGATGTGACAAATGGAGGGTTAAGGGGAGATGCCTACGAGATATCAAGGTCTGCCAAGGTCTCCCTGGAATTCTACAAGGATAAGGTTCTTGACCTTATTAACCCCAAGGTTCTGGAGATGCTGGAAAAGTTGAATATAGATCCCCTGGGGGTTTCCATAGACAGTTTGTTGATAATAGCCCCCGAAGAATATGCAGAGGAGATAGAGAAAAAAACTGGTGCCAAGGTAGTAGGGGAGGTTAAAGATGGGGAGGGTAGTTACATAGTAGATGGGGATAGGAAGATACCTCTCCTTCCAGGGTTTAGGGAGTCCCCCTACACCCCTGTAAAGAAGGTTGTAGATAAGATGAAACCTGATAGGGAGGAATTTGAACTTATGAAGAGGAAGATAGAGGAGGCCTGCAGTGAGGCCATTAAAAAGAAGGAGTTTGTAAAAAGTCTCTTATCAAGGTGACTTCCATGGAGGAGATTTTAAACAAGTTATACAGGGCCTTAAATGGAGAGGAGAGGTACATCTCAGAGGTGTCCAAGGTATTTCCCTATGTCAACAACAGAGATTTTAGAAGGTACTACTCCCTACTTTCAAAGTTATGTAGTAAGGATGTTGTGATGCACTCTCTGGCAGTATCCCTCTACACCTACGAGCTTGGTTTAAAGTTGAAAAATAGGGGATACAATATAGATCTGGATCTGGCAGTATTTGGAGCCCTCCTCCATGACATCGGGAGAAGTAGAACCCATGGTATAAAACATGGTGTTGAAGGGGGAAAGATAGTAAGGGAGCACAACTTAGGTGAGAAATTGGCTTTAATAGTGGAGAGACATATTGGTGGAGGGATACCAAGGGAAGAGGCAGTTAATTTAGGGCTGCCGCCAAGGGATTACATCCCCAGGACACTGGAGGAGAAACTTGTGGCACACTGTGACAACCTAATAAGTGGTACTAAGAGGGTGGATATAAGCTTTGTAGTGGAGAAATTCAGGAGAAGACTTGGCTGTAGGGATATAAACCATCCTGTAATTATGAGGATTATAAGATTAAATGATGAGATTAACTCCCTTTTAACTGAAGAGGATTCCAGTCATATTCAGTGTGACGTAAAAGGCTAACATACCAAAGGTCATACATAGGGCACAGCCTATTACCATCCTACTGAACTTTAAGCCAAAGAGTGGAATGGTAAACAACAGCCCAAAGATTCCAGTACCTATCTGGATAACCTCCATACACTTAGCAATCTCTTCAGGTTTTACAGGATTGGCGTTAGGTAGTAAACTTGCCACTATGTCCAGATAGCCCCCAATAATACCTGCAGTTGCAGGAACTACTCCACAGAGTATAACAAGCCCCACTGCAAGACCGTTTGCAGTAACACTGAGGAGTTGTGATCTTAGATTCTGGAGATCCTCCAGGGTTTTTGCAAGGGTTGTCAAGGTTTCTGCCAACTCTCCTCCGTACTTCCTAGTTTCAATGAGAAGCCTTCCAACTAACTTAAATATATGGGAGTCCATACTGTTAGCAACTATATAAACTGCTTCCTCAAAACTCATCTTTCTCTCCTTTATAAGTAGGATGATCTTTAGGAAGACCTTGTCTACCTCCTTAATACCACTGTCAACAACCTCCTGAATTGCATCGACGATGGAACGTCCTGACTCCAGGGAGAGCACCATTACATAGAGGGCCTTAGGTAGATTACGTTCAAACTCCTCTATCTTCAACTCGTAGATTACCTTAGGTATCATGAGAACTGAGAGGACATAGAGGATGATCAGTATAGTAACACTTCTTAGATTTAGGTGGGCAACATACCTCATTACTATAGGTATTATAACAGTCAGTAGGAGTATCATGATGTACTTGTTTTCATCCATCTTTCCAAATCCAGACTTCCTCAATAGGAGCACATTGCGTCTTATAATATTCCGAAATATCTCCACAATATTTGCCATACTTTCACTCGATTTTAAACTTTACAAAGACTGCAAAGACCAGAGCTAGAACAGGTGCTATCTTTGTAAGTACTAAATCTACAGTGTTGATTACACCGGTAAGACCGGTGTTACCCTGAATTGCAGAGAGCATCATCCCTGAAAAGGGTAGTATTACTCCAACTCCAAATACCAGGTTACCTAGGTTGGTTATCTGGAACTTTGAGGACTCTATCTTAGACAGGGATTCTCTCAGGATATCTCTGTACAGGTTTTTCAGAAGTAGCTGTGCTCCTCCCTTATTTATAGAGATAAGTAGTTGGGTGTAGAGTTTTTTCATCAGGGGTATCTTTGTTCTCAATCTAGCTCTTTCAAGAGCCTCCTTTAAACTGTAGCCCCTCTCTATGTCCTTTATAATACTTCTAAATTCAAAGGAGGGGATACCAAACTCTGGACTATCTGCTATATTCTTAAT
>DQVW01000035.1 GCA_015661555.1 Methanothermococcus okinawensis | reverse complement strand
GAGTCTCCTTGCTGTTGCAGCAGACAGGGTGTTAAGTGTATTAGATCCAGAGGATGAGAATGGTTTTGATTTTATTAATAATTCTACTCATTACTTATATACCCCTTGACAGCACTCTTCGCTGCAATTGCTGGGGAGGAGAGATATATCTCTGCATTCACACTACCCATTCTACCCTTGAAATTCCTGTTAGAGGTGGAGAGGCATACCTCACCATCTCCCAGTACACCTTGATGGGCACCTAGACATGGACCACACCCTGGGGGACATATAAGGGCACCTGCCTTAAGGAATATCTCTATCAATCCTTCCCTTAAAGCCTCCTCAAATATCCTCTTTGAGGCGGGAATAACAATTAGCCTTACATCTCTATGTACCTTCTTACCCTTGAGATACCTTGCAGCTATTCTCAGATCCCCTAACCTCCCGTTGGTACAGGAGCCTATGAACACCTGGTCTATAGGGGTGCCTGCCACCTCAGATACAGGCTTAACGTTATCTGGGTAGTGAGGACATGCAATTTGCTCCTCCATATCTGTAATATCAATATCTATGGTCTTGTAGTAACTCTCCTCCCTCTCATCCACAGATATCCTGTTTCTCATAAGGTAGGCCAACTCCTTCTCACTGACCTTATCCCTTAGATACTCATAGGTCTTCTCGTCGGCCTCAATTAAACCAACCTTGGCCCCCATCTCCACAGCCATGTTAGAGAGCACCACCCTGTCCTCCATACTCATCCTCTTAACAACCTCCCCTCCATACTCTATAGCCATGTATATAGCTCCCCTTCTTCCCACCTCCTTACAGACCCTTAGTACTATATCCTTGGAGGAGATTCTCTCGTTATACCCCTCAATATTAACCCTTATAGTTCTCGGCACCTTTATCCAGGTCTTACCGGTGGCAAAGATATAACCCATATCTGTAGCTCCAAAACCTGTTGCAAATGCTCCGAAGGCCCCATGGGTACAGGTGTGGCTGTCCCCTCCGGCGACCATCATGTTAGGTTTCACATGCCCCCCTTCCATCAACACCTGGTGACATATCCCCTCCCCCTCCCTATAAACATGCCTTATCCCCTGCTCCTTTATAAACGCCCTTGTAATCTTATGCATATTTGCAGCCTTTACAGTATTTGCAGGGATGTTGTGGTCAAAGGCGATAACAATCTTCTCCCTATCCCAGACCCTATCAGCTATCTCCTTAAAGGCCTTTACAGCAAGGGGTGTGGAGCCGTCGTGAGTCATCGCCAGATCTACATCTATCTCTACCGTATCTCCCTCGCAGATATCCTCTCCCAACTTCCTGGACACTATCTTCTCTGCTAACGTCATACTATCTCCTTACTTTCCTATAACCTCTCGGAGCACCTTGGGTATCTCGGAGATCCTCCTTACCACGTAGGCACCTGCCTCCCTCAAGGCCTTTATCTTACTCTCTGCAGTACCTACACCCCTCTCAATTATGGCACCTGCATGGCCCATCCTCTTCCCCTCAGGTGCACTGATCCCAGCAATGTAAGCCACTACAGGTTTACTCATCTTTTTTATATACTCACAGGCCACCTCCTCACTACTCCCTCCAATCTCCCCTATCATTACCACCGCATCTGTATCTTCATCCCTCTCAAAGAGGGGGAGGACATCTATAAAGTCTGTACCTACTACAGGATCCCCACCTATTCCAACACAGGTGGATTGCCCGTAACCGTTAACTACCAACTCGTTGGCTATCTCGTAGGTTAAGGTACCACTCCTGGATACCATTCCAATGTGCCCCTCCTTTAAAACCCTAGAGGGAATTATTCCCAACTTACCTACCTTGGGAGAGGCTATACCTGGGGTGTTTGGTCCTATAATTCTTACACCCCTCTTTATCCCGTAGTTCACCATGTCCAGTGTATCATGTACAGGTATATGTTCCGTAATAACAACTATAAGCTCTATGCCTCCATCTATGGCCTCATAAACAGCATCCTTCGCTGCAGGTGCTGGGACAAAGAGTACAGAGGCATTTGCATCATGCTCCTCCACAGCCTCCCTTACAGTGTCGTAAACAGGTACCCCATGTACCTCCCATCCACCCTTTCCAGGTGTAACTCCAGCTACAATCTTGGTCCCAAAGTCCAACATCTCCTTGGTATGGAAACGACCCTGTCTCCCAGTTATTCCCTGTACAATAGCCCTGGTATTCTCATCCATCAGTATCACATTTTCACCTAAAAAAGTATTATTTTAACCCATCCAGGAGGAGAATATTATATAAAGACAGTGATAGTTATTGTATAAATTATTTTTTAAAAGCAGGGGGAGAAGGATTATGGTGAAGATACTCATTACAGATGATATACACGAGGAGGCTGTAGAGATACTGAGGAAAGTTGGTGATGTGGAGATAGCAACGAACCTAAGTAGGGAGGAGTTGAAGAGGAAGATAGAGGATGTGGATGTTATCGTTGTTAGAAGCGGGACAAAATTAACAAGGGATATACTGGAGCATGCAAAGAAATTGAAGATCATTGCAAGGGCAGGTGTTGGTGTAGACAACATCGACGTTGAGTATGCCACCGAGAGAGGTATTATCGTGGTTAACTCCCCAGATGCCTCCTCCATCTCTGTTGCCGAGTTAACCATGGGTTTAATGTTAGCTGCAGCGAGAAATATACCCCAGGCTACAGCCTCCTTAAAGAGAGGGGAGTGGGACAGGAAGTCCTTCAAGGGTATTGAGCTCTACGGTAAAACCCTTGGAGTTATTGGACTTGGTAGGATAGGACAGCAGGTTGTAAAGAGGGCTAAAGCCTTTGGAATGAATATTGTAGGCTACGACCCCTATATACCTGAGGAGGTTGCAAGGGACTTAGGGGTCAAGTTGTTAGATGATCTCAACGAACTCTGTAAGGTGAGTGACTTTATCACCCTCCATGTACCTCTAACTCCAAAGACTAGACATATCATAGGGAAAGAGCAGATATCCCTGATGAAGAGGAATGCCATAATTGTAAACTGTGCCAGAGGTGGTTTAATAGATGAGAGGGCCCTCTACGAGGCTCTCAAGGAGGGGAGGATAAGGGCTGCTGCACTGGATGTCTTCGAGGAGGAGCCCCCAAGGAACAACCCCCTACTTACACTGGACAACGTCATTGGAACACCTCATCAGGGAGCCTCCACTGAGGAGGCCCAGAAGAGTGCAGGTATCATAGTTGCAGAGCAGATAGTAAAGATACTTAGGGGGGAACCTGCCGAGAATGTGGTAAACCTCCCTGCAATACCCTCGGAGAAGATGGGGAAGTTAAAACCCTACATGGAACTTGCAGAGAAGTTAGGTCTCATGGCCATACAACTACTTGACAGATCCATAGAGAAGGTGAAGTTGATATACAGTGGTGAGATAGCAGGGGAGGATACAGAGATGGTAAAGAGGTCCTTCCTCAAGGGTATGCTATCCCCTATACTCCTTGCAGGGGTTAACCTTGTGAATGCACCTAGTGTGGCCAAAAGTAGAAACATAAAGGTTATTGAGGGCACAATATCTGAGAGTGAGTACGGTAACGCCATAAAGGTGTTGGCAGAGGGCAACTCAGAGAGGATATCCCTAGTTGGCTC
>DQVW01000044.1 GCA_015661555.1 Methanothermococcus okinawensis | reverse complement strand
CTTGTTTTCCAAAGGTTCATAGAACATTGCCTCCTTAACATCCATATTATCCCGTTAAAGATGCTCTCCAACGTTAAATATCTCGGTGATCTCCATAAGTACTTTACCTCTATATATAATGTTGTAGGTCCTCTGGGGAAGGACCCTCCTCTCTGTATTGAGATACCTCCTAACAGATTCCTCTACCTCTCTACAGGATATATCCACTATCTCCCGTCTAGTTTCCAGGTTGTGCATCTTCAAGATCTTGCCTATAGGTATATCTGCAGAGAGTAGGTCCCTCTTAATGCTGTCCCTCAAGGTTTTATCCTCTATGTTCCTTAAGGGGATCTTTGAAGTGGCGTATATCAGGGGGGTATCTTCGATCTTCAGTATTACACGCCTGTAATTTACACAGTCTACTATCCTCTGGGTGATGGTCTCCACAGTGACCTCCCTGTTGAAGAGTATCTCCAGTAGGTTGGTAACACTTCCATCTGTACCTAGGAGCATCTTCTCCTCGTTTCTAAGGGGGTACCTCCTGGCCAACTCATTTATTATCCTATAGGGTTTTAATACCATTAGATACCTCACCTGTCTCTCTGATGATCCTCTCCGCTATCTCCCTCTCCTCCAAGGTATTCACATTTAACATAGGCCTCCTCAGGATGTAGAGCCTCTCCACCTGCTCCCTCTCCACAGGAGATAGTATATTTATACCTATTGGGACGTATCTGCCCATAACTACCGTGGGATTGCCTAGGTATCTCTCCCTCTCCACCACCACACATAGTGCCTCTAAATCCCTAAACCGGGATTTCAAGGTGTAGTACCCCTCTAGGATCTCCTCTACAACTTCAGGGGTTAAAGTAGGTATATCACAGGATACCACCATAAAGGGCTCTGAGAAGTACCTCATGGAGTAGTTTATATCCCTGATATAACCTTCCCCCGGGGTATCTATTATCTTCACCCTTTCATCCCGGTACTTCCTGGAGATGTAATCCCTGGTTTTCCCTGTGTATTTAGATACTGCAACATAGACCCTCTCTATCCTGGAGTCTAGAAGGGCTTTTATCACATAGTCTATCATGGGTTTTTTCAAAATAGGTAGTAGGGGTTTCTCCACCTTAGCCTTTAGCCTACTACCTCTTCCACCTGCCATAAGTAGGGCATCCATACTTTTACCTGTATTATCCCAGGGTCTCCTTAATAGCCTCGTAGAGATTTCTACAGAGGAATTCAATCTCCTCCTCTGTAATAGTTAGAGGAGGAACCACTATCAAGGTGTTGAGAATGGGCCTCATATATATACCCCTTTTAAGTAGGTTCTCTGCAACCCTATAGGCCACCTTCTCCCTGTATGGGTAGGGCTCCTTAGTCCTCTTATCCTTCACTAACTCTATACCTATCATGAATCCCCTCTTCCTCACATCTCCAACATGTTTCAACTCCTTCAACTTATCCAACTCCCTGTGAAGTATCTCAATCTTCTTTCTTACCTTTCTGAAGAAGTTCTCCTCCTCCAGTATCTCCAAGGTGGCAAGTGCAGAGGTACATAGTAACTGGTTACCTGTATAGGTATGTCCATGGAAGAACTGCCTGAAGTCCTCAAAGTCCCCTAGGAATTGGTTGTATATCTCCTCAGTTGTCATGGTAACTGCCAGAGGTAGATAACCTCCAGTTATACCCTTCCCAATGGCTATTATATCAGGCTTAGAGATACTTCTCAGCTCCTCCCTCTCTGAGTATAGGTATCTACCTAGTCTTGCAAAGGTTGCCACCTCATCTAGTATAAACAGTATACCTTCCTCCCTGGATCTCCTTGCCAGCTCCTCTATAAACCCCTCTGGAAATGGTATCATCCCGGCAGAACCCATTACCCCTCCCTCGAGGATTACACAGAACAGTTCATCCTTCTTCTCCTCCAGTATCTTCAACATATCTTCGAGACACTCCATACTACAGCCCTTCTCCATCCTCTCATCTGTATCCCTGAAGTTATGGCCGTATCTACACCTGTAGCAGTAGGGGGGATTTCCATGGTATCCCTTAAAGAGAAGGGGTTTAAATATACCGTGGAAGAGCTCACTACCCCCTACACTCATGGCTCCAAAGGTATCCCCGTGGTAACCCTCCTTTACAGAGAGGAACTTGGTTCTCTTCTTATTCTCCTCTGGATCCTTTAACTGGTAGTACTGGTAGGCCATCTTGACGGCAATCTCCACAGCCTCTGAACCATCCTCCGAGTAGAACACCCTGCTTAGATGGGGTGGGGTGATCTCCACAAGTTTCTTTGCCAGGAGGATGGAGGGGACGTTACCACATCCCAGGAGTGTAGAGTGGCATATCCTATTTGCCTGTTCCTTTATCCTTTCAATTATCCTCTTCTCACTGTGGCCAAAGAGGTTACACCATATAGAGGATACGGCATCTAGGTATCTCTTACCTAGGATGTCTATTAGGTAGTTGCCCTCACCTCTCTCTATTATAAGGTTTTTAAAGGGGGGATCGTACTCCTTCATCTGGGTGTAGGGGTGCCATACATACTTCTTATCCCACTGGGCAAGTTCTTCAGGGGTGTAATTTCTTCTCATAACTTTCACCCTTATAATTTAGATTCTTAAAAGTGTAAGTAAAACTCCAACAAATCCAACTGCTGTAGTGTACAGGGCTATGGGATAGATCTGTCTGAAGGTTAGTACCGGCGAGTAGGCTCCAAGGATACTACTTAAAATAGAGAGAATAATTGCTACTCCAAAGTTTATTACAATAGTTATAGGGTTGTTTACATCAGGGTATATCCCCAGGTAGAGTGTTGCAAATAGACTACCCAGTGTTATCATCAGTAACTCCTTAAAGGAGAGGTATAGGGCCCTGTACCTTCCAGAGTACTCCAAGGTAGGACCCTCAATAACGTCAGCCTTTGTATGCATTATGGAGAAGGGGTACTCTCCTGTTAGTACAAGGTAGCCTATAAAGTATGCTATAGCTCCAAAGATACCTGGAAGGGTGAATAGAAAGTTATCTCCAACTACACTCTCCAGGAATATACTCTTCCTGGCGATAAAGGGAAGTGCCAGACCTATATAGAGGGGGAAGGATCCCACAGTAATTAACTTATAGGCCCTAAGTGCACCAAGTTGCTCAAGGGAGAGTCTCAACACCTCTTTAAAATCACTACCTCTACAGATATCTGGGATAGGCATCCTAACTCCCATGATGGAGTTACTAAGGGATCCCATGATAAGGTATATCATCTCCTTAACCTTCAGGAGACCTGTAATAAACACTATGTTTGAGACCACATGTATAGAGGGTACTGTAGTGGAGGCCAGTATAATCCACAGTACTAGGAAACCAAGTACTGTTAACAAGTTGTACAACCTAGGCATCTCACTGAAGGGTCTCTTTACCTCCTTTGCCAGAAATTTAAAGAGTGCCCATAAACCAGGTGTCAAGATGGAGGGGCCTATCCTTCTCTGAATCCTCGCCTGAACCTTCCTCTGTATTCCAGGGATCACTGTGGAGACTGCAAAGGCTATAAGGGGAATACCCACTACGGAGAGTAGCAATTCCAAAAGTGTCATGAACACACCTTCTTCACTATCCTTTCAGTATCTTTGGGACAGCCTTCATTATACCCTCTATAATATCCTCAGGTCTCGGTGGACATCCAGGTACCTTGACATCCACGGGGATAATTCTATCCACAGGACCCTCAATAAAATCTGAGGTGCCTAGATAACCCCCTATATTTCCATAAACCCCTCCCATCAGGGCACAGCAGCCTATGGAAACTACAGCCTTTGGCTCTGGAATACTTTCGTATATCTTCTTCAGGGGTTCCTTCATAACCCTGGTAACACAGCCACTTACAAGTAGTATATCAGCCTCTCTAGGATTCCAGGTGAGAAAGACGTTGTACTGCTCGGCGTCATAGTAGGGGGAGAGGAAACAATTCACTGCCTCGATATCACAACCGTTACATCCCCCTGTATAGGCCAACATAACATGGATACACCTTTTCCTTGCATACTCCTTAATCATGTTATTTCCCTCTCTTCATCAACTTTCTAAGGTTTATAGAGAGTATACTGGCTATCTTCTTCAACTGGCTCTCAGGGATATCCACAGGTTTCTCAAAGAGCTTGGAGAGATCTATTTCCACGTATTCCTCTCCCACGTCCCTTGGATGTATAGGAGATATCTCGTTAAATATGGAGAAAACTGGGCAGAAGTCATGACAGTAGAGACAGTATATACACTTTGTAAGGTCCATGACAGGTATGCTATCTTTTACGTAGTTCTCAGTTAACTTAACAGGTTCAATCTTCTCCATCTGGATACATCCTGTTGGACAGGCGTTGGCACATCCTCCACATCCAATACAGAGATCCTCTAAAATAGTTTTTGGAAGTTTCACACCTGAGAGTATCTCCTCCCTCATCTCCCTTGAGGTGTAGGTACCTGTACCTAGGAGTATCCTCTCTATATTCTTGTAGGCCCCCAGGATCACCAATTTGGCCAGGTTTTTAAGGGATTGATCCATAGTTACACCTTCTTAATCCAGGTCCTGTAGATATTGATTGCATTGGTAGGGCATATATTTGCACAGGCGGAGCAGTACTCACACCTCTCTACTTCCACCTCCCCCATATCTATGGCATCCACTGGACATATCCTGTTACATAGGCCACATTTAATACAGAGGTCAAAGTCTGTCCAGATATAGGAGTTCTCCCTGTCCACAACTTTTTTATAACCTGTGGTGTTTGGGATAACGTCCCTTGGACAGTGAATTGCACATTTCTCGCACATTACACAGTTCTCGTTAAAGAGCACCTCTCCCCTCTTCCCAAGTTTAACCTTTACAGTTATAGCATCCACTGGACATACCTCTGCACAGGTACCACAGGTTATACATCTCTCATCTCTGATAACCTGGAACTTTTCAACCTTTTTAACAGATATGGCATCCTCTGGACATTCCCCTATACAGAGTTCACAGAGGGCACAGGCTCCAGTGATTTTATTCCCCCTCCTTCTTCTAACCTCCTGGGGACATACCTTTACACAGCTCTCACATAGGCTGCATATACCTGGGTCGTAGAGGATGCTGCCGTCCCTGATTCTTAAGGCCCCTCTTGGACAGTTGTCTGCACATAGTCCACAGCTTATACAGTACCTCCTTGGAGTAACTCTCTCATCCCCCTTAATCTTGACTAGCTTGAAGTTCTCTATCCTCAGAACTCCCCTGGGACATCTCTCTATACAGTTGCCACATAGGACACATCTCTCCTCCTCCACCTCACCTTCAGATATGGCATCCTTTGGACATACATCCCCACATATATTACACCTGGTACAGCCCTGGACATCTTCACTTAAAATAGTCTCCCTGGGGCAGAGGTAGATACATCTGCCACAACCCTTACAGAGGTCCCTATCTATATATATGGAGGTTCTAAAGTCAGGGGATCTCTTAGGTTTTACCTCCTCCTTCTTCTCTACAGGTATTCTCTCCCTCTTTCCAATTCTCTCAAGTATCTGGACATATCTATCTAGAAGTGCCCTGTTCTTTCTATCCTTTAGATCCCTGGTGTAGAAGAATCTCCTGGCACCATGGGGACATGCCTCTACACATAGACCACACATTACACAGATACCTCTGGGATAGGCTACCACCTTTTTCCTGTTGTTAATTACCCTCTCCTCTCTCTCTATCCTTATTATACCTATGGGACAGAGGATCTCGCAGGTTCCACATCCGTTGCATCTTCTCCTATCTACGTAGTAGCCTCCAAATCTGTTCTTTTTAATAGCCTTATTTGGACACCCCCTTGCACAGGCGCCACAGGTTATACAGGAGTAGGACTTACCCTCTATTATAACAACAGCTCCAGTTGGACATACCTTGACACAGAGAGGGGTATTGGAACCCCCTGTACATCTTTCATCCAGGGAACATCGAAATACATCTGTGATTATCATGGAGATCCCTTCTCTCTCACAGTTAAATTACCAAGTAGAAGTCCTATCAGGGTAAAGAAAAAGGAGTAGGATAGGGGGAAGTTGTAGTAGGGCAGGGGTCCTAGGAGGTATCCAACAATTACCCCCACAGGGAGATAAAACCAGAGATTTAACCTTATACTTATCCTTCTACCTAGGATAAACCCCAATATCATACCTATGAAGGGTAGAAAGAGGTACTCTATCACATCTATCCTCTCCCTATGTTTTTGGAGACTATCCTATGGGAGACAAGTAGGGTGGTTATGGTGGAAAGTCCGGCAAGTACCTTCAAACCTACCCCAATATTTAAGTAGGGGATGATACCTACGTCCCCAATCCCTGGAGGGGAGGGGAAGAGGGGTATACCGTAAATCTCCCTGATGTTAAAGAGGTAGTAACCTGAGAGGATCATACCTATTAATCCCAGGATGAGAAATAGAAGGGCTCCAAAACTCTCTAAAGACTCTAGAAATCTATGGGTAAATCTTACTGGACATCTCCCCCTGCCAAAGGCTACCATGGCTAATACATAGGCTGCAGATATTAGGGCACCTCCCTGAAATCCACCCCCAGGTGTAATATGTCCTCCAAGTATAACCACAACTCCTAAAACCATAAGTAACACTGCCATAGGCACTGCCAGGACCTTAATTATAGGGGTAAATCCTAGGTCCACATCTTTACCATCCTCCTCTCTGTATACCTCCCTGAGGAAATCCCAGTTAAACAGCCCCTTTCCAAAGACCATCCCAGTGACCAGTACTGAAGTTATGAGAATTAGACACTCTCCAAGGGTATCAAATCCCCTCCAATCGAAGAGGACAGCAGTTACAAAGTTGGGTACTATCATCACCTGGGTGTACAGGGCATTTACACCTTCAACTACCTCTATACTGTAGATAGAGTAGAACACCCCTGCACCAAAGAGGAGAAAAGAGAGGGAAACTGCAATCTCCCTGGTTATAGTGATTTTCATAACATCACCGAGAACCTGCAATGAATATTATCATGGATATGGCTCCCAGGAATATGGAGATCCAGAAGAGTTGAAGGACTATATGATTTGAGTTCTCCCTCTTAAATCTAAAGACCATGGGCATCATGTGTAATCCAATACCTATGGCAAGTATTCCCACTGTGGCGAGAAGTACCTTACCAAATATCCTAGAGAGAAGAAAGAGCCCCGTAACTAGAAAACTGTAGAGTATAAGCTCCCCAGTTAAACCTGCACCTACAGATACACTGTCTCCACTACCTTCCCTCTCCATCTCTTTTTTAAACCTGTCATAGTCCATAACAATCCCTACAATTATTCTATAGCAATCTCCTCTCCTAGGGGGAGGAGCCTATCTAATACCATATCTGGATAGAGGCCTAGGACTATGCAGAGTAACACCAACAACCCTAAGGAGAAGATATGGTACTTTGAAATCCTAACCTCTCTATACTCCCTAAGTTGCTCCTCACTACAGGGTTTTAGGAATATGAGATAGAAGGCCTTCATCATATAGAGGAAGGTACCTATACTAACAATCAACATGAGGATTACAAGTTCTGGCATATCTGCACTCATCACAGCCTCTGCAAGTAGTAACTTACTTTGAAAACCGTTGAAGGGGGGGATCCCAATACTTGCCAACTTGGCACATAGTATAAGAAAAGTTACTGTGGGCATGGCTAGGAGGAGTCCCCCAACCTCCCTCATATAGGGAGATTTTATCTTCTCAACAATATGGGCCCCGATAAAGAGGGCACTCTTATAAAGGGCGTGGTTTATCCCATGGAATATCCCAGCCACAATACCTAGAGGTGTTCCAAGGGCCAGTCCCAGTGCAACGTATCCCCCCTGACTTACAGTGTGGTAGGCCAGGAGTCTCCTGTAATCATCCTGAAGTAGGGCCATAACTGTCCCAAATACCATGGCAAATACAGAGAGTGCTATCAATACCCCACGGGTGGTGTTGAAGATTGGGAGGCCTCCAAATAACTTCAGTATCACCAGCATTAGTGCAATAAGTATGAATTTTGAGTAGGTTTGAAGTATGGCAGCCACGAAGGGCTTAGTCCTGGAGTAGAGATCCACCTTTAAGGTATGGAAAGGGGGAAGGCCTCCACCATAGGCCAAACCTACTATCAGCATCAGGAGAGCCCCGTACACCGTAGGGGTTAAGGGTTTAAGGGCTAGATACCTCCCCATATCCACTATATTCAGGGAGCCAGTTGCAGAGAGTAGGAGACCTACCCCTAACAGTAGTATGGATCCAGCCATGGTTCCTACTAGGAGGTATCTAAAGGCGGACCTGTATGCCTCCTCCCTACCAGCCAAGATTACTAAACCTGCCTGTGTAATGGCAGCGATCTCGTAGAATACGTAGAGGTTAAAGAGATCCTCAGTTAGGATCACTGCAGAGACACTTGCAAGCCCCATCAACACCAGGGCAGTAAAGGTTCCACTTAACCTCTCCTCCCTGGTTGATATTATAAGCACCAGGACACCTATCAACATAAGGGTAAATATTAACGTCTCCTTCAGGGGATTTAAGGTGTAGAGGATCCCAGATACAAAGGGCATACCCTCTATGTACACCACACCATGTCCCCCGAAGAAGTAGGGACCGTAGAGTCCAAGGAGGGGGAGTACAAGGAGGACAAGGGCCATTAAAAGTGTTAGAAGTCTAATGTATTTACTTCGATAGATGTAACTAAAAACTATGGCCATAAGGAGGGGGATTACCACTATCAGGGGGAGAAGATTCATCCTTCCACCGTCAGTCCTCCTTTAAAATGACAGAGGTTTTTAATGTCCTGTACTTCCTGTAGAAAACGATGGAGAGTGCCAGCATCACAGCCAACATAGAGGCCCCAATAACTATATTAGTTAAAACAAGTGCCTGGGGAAGGGGATAGGCCATATGCTTGGAGAATACCTGGAACTCCACAGTAGGTATGTATATGGGGACGTATCCCCCCTCCCTGTATCCCATTGCCACTAATGTAAGGTTGACACCGCTACTGATAATAGAGAGGGCTATAATCTTCTTGATTACATTGTCCACAAAGAAAAAGCCGTACAATCCCAGTACAACTAGAGCCCCTGCAGTTATAAAGGATGCCAGTTGTAGGTCCATAATTTCACCTAGGAGGTGGGATCTATAACCTCTACTATTTATAATTTGTCATTAATTATAATGATAAATTATATAAGGGACAATTGCTAATAAGGTGGTGAAACCTTGAATGATCTAGATGTCCTAAAAGAGCACTTAAGGGACTGTAAAAAGTTGGCAGTTTTAGGAATAGGCAATCCCCTAAGGGGGGATGACGGTTTAGGAGTGTTTATAGTGAGAAATGTGGTGAGACACTACAGAGACAGGTATCCTGAACAAAAATTAAATATAGACAGGGAGGTAAATAACATCTCCAACAGGGTAATCCTTATAAACTGTGGGACTGTTCCTGAAAACTTTACAGATATCCTCAAGGAGGAGAGACCAGATAAGATAGTTATAGTTGACTGTGCAATGATGGGAGAGAGACCTGGAACTGTAAAGTTGATAGACGTGGAAGATATAGGTGGAGTGGGGTTTTCAACCCATACCCTGCCACTTAACGTAATAGTTAAATACTTAAGGCGATATCTAGATAGTGAAATATTTATAGTGGGTATGGAACCTGAGAATTTAGATTTTGGAGTAGAGGGATTATCAGAGAGAATTTACAGGAGAAGTCTGGAATTTACAGAGATTTTAATTGACTTAATCGACGCTATTTTAGAGAGATAATTTATACCTATTTTAAGGTGATCTCATGTTCTCCGTTAAATTTAAAACTACCGAGGAGTTACCTGAACCCTCTCCAAGGCTTATAGATCAGATAATTGGGCAGGACGAGGCTCTAAATATTGTATTAAGTGCAGTGAGTAACAAGAGACATGTTATCCTCCTGGGAGATCCTGGAGTAGGTAAGTCCATGATAGTCAAGGCTGTAGGGGAACTTATTGAAAAATCACCCTCTAGCGATTTTACACCTTATACTATAATCTCTAAGCCTAATTTAAAATACCCTGAGAAACCTATTGTAGAGTTGATAGAGGGTACCTACAAGGAGGATGTAGATGATATTAAGCCTAAGATGATTAAACAGCCTCCAGGTCTCTTAACATTGGTATTGGTCATGGTATTCTTCACACTGCTCACATCCTACTTCATGAGGGGTCTCTCCCAGGCACACCTCCTTGCAGTAATAGCAACCACTGCCATTGTATCCTTTGCCCTGGCATTTGTACTGGTATTCCTAGCCATGTTCGGGGCTACAAGGGGTGCCATGTCAAATACAGTTAGCCCCCTGGACTTAAAACCTGTGGTACTTTACGAGTGTAAGAAGAGGCCCCTTGTTAAGGCCAGTGCCTACAACGTAACAAAGTTACTGGGAGATGTTAGACACTGCCCACTGGGAGGTAAACCTCCACTGGGAACACCTCCACATAAGAGGATAATCCTAGGTGCAATACACGAGGCCCATAAGGGTATCCTCTACGTAGACGAGATAAAGACCATGCCTCCAGAGGTGCAGGACTACATCCTTACTGCACTCCAGGATAAGTGTCTACCTATTAGCGGTAGGAATCCAAACTCCAGTGGTGCCACTGTGGAGACAAATCCAATACCCTGTGACTTTATCCTTATCATGTCAGGGAACATGGACGACATCAACAACTTAAGGGCACCTCTCCTGGACAGGATAGACTACAAGATCGTACTGAGAAACAAGATGGACAACACCCAGGAGAACAGGGATAAACTTCTACAGTTCATAGTACAGGAGATAAGGAACAACAACTTAAACCATATGACTTACGAGGCATGTTGCGAGATAGTGAGAATTGCCCAGTTTTTTGCAGGTTCCAGGGATAAGTTAACCCTGAGACTTAGGAAGCTCTCCAACATTATAAAGATGGCAAACGATATAGCCATGGGTAAGACTATTCAGGAGATTGTGGAGGAGCTCTCTGGAGGGGATGCCACTAAAGAGAGGAAGGAGGAGGGTAAGTTAAAGAGTGTCATAGGTGTGTTGAAAAGAGGGGAGGGGGATAAGAAGAAACCCACTAAAAAGAAGAAGATATACATAGATGTGGAGCATGTCCGTAAGGTTATGGAAAGTGGTATCTACAGCATGTCAAAACAGGTTGCCATAGACTACCTCAGGGAGTTTAAGAGGTACAAGCATATAGTTCCAAATGATACACCAAAGATAGGAGTTGTATATGGGCTGGCAGTTATAGGTTCAGAGGGTATAGGGGATGTAACAAAGATCATCACCCAGATAGTAGACTCCAAGAACCCTGGTACCCACCTCTTGAATATAAGTGGGGATATTGCAAAACACAGTATTACCCTGGCATCTGCCCTCTCTAAGAAGTATATATCTGAGGGTAAGTTGCCACTGAAGGGTAAGAAAGACATTGATCTAAATAGGAAGGAGATCTTCATACAGTTCAGTCAGTCCTACTCCAAGATAGATGGGGACAGTGCAACTGTTGCAGTATGTCTCAGTATTATCTCCGCCCTCTTAGAGATACCTCTTAAACAGGACTTTGCAATAACTGGAAGTTTAGATCTTCAAGGTAATATCCTGGCTGTAGGAGGTATAAATGAGAAGATAAATGCTGCAAGGGAGTATGGATTTAAGAGGGTCATTATTCCAGAGGCCAACATGATAGATGTGATAGACGATAGAGGTATCGAGATCATTCCAGCTAAGAGGTTAGACGAGATAATACCTCTAGTATTTGAATACGACAACTCTCAAAAAACTATATATAACACCAGTTCTTCAAAAGGTTAGGAATAAAAGATAGGTGAGACTATGGGACTGAGACCAGGTAAGTGTTACAGGGATGTTGATAAACCTGCCTATACTAGAAAGGAGTATGTAAGGGGTGTACCTCAGCCTAAGATAGTTCACTTCGTAATGGGTAACCTAAGTGAGGAGTTTCCAGTAGAGGTACACCTAGTATCTAAGAACGATGTACAGATAAGGCACAACGCACTGGAGGCTGCAAGGGTTATGGGGAACAAGTATATCCAGAGTAAATGTGGTAGGATGGGTTACAGGATGTTAATTAGGGTGTATCCACATCAGATACTTAGGGAGAACAAGATGGCCTCTGGTGCTGGGGCAGATAGAATCTCCGATGGTATGAGACTTGCCTTTGGTAAACCTATTGGTACCGCGGCAAGGGTAAAGAAGGGGCAGAAGATCATCACCATCTACACCACTCCAGATAAGATAGAGGATGCCAAGGAGGCCCTAAGAAGATGTGCCATGAAGATACCAGCTAAGTGTAAGATCGTTGTAGAGATGAAGGGAGATCTCTCTAAAAAGTAAAAAATCACTCCTCAGGTAACTGTGCCCTGATGAAGTCCTCCCTATTTTTTTTAAAACTAATTGTGGCATCTATTCCCATCTTGGCCGTTGTTTTATCCTCTTTTATAGAGGGGTCTAAAGAGGATCCCTTGGCACCTTTAATTATTATCACATCCTCATCTGCCTGTACCCTAGTTGCTATGGCGTACTCCACATCCTTAGGATCCTGTATATCGATATCCTCGTCTACAACTACAACATGTTTTAAACTTGGATGGGAGGCTAGGGCTGCAAGTATTGCATTCTTTCCATCCCCCTCAGTCCTCTTTTCAATGGAGATTACAGCATGGAGCCAGGAACATCCACCCTCTGTTAGTACAACATCCCTTACAGTGGGTACTGTATTCCTTACACCCCTGTATATCCTAGGTTCCTGGGGCAACCCCATAAGCACCTTGTGCTCCACCCCTCCAGGTAGTAGGGCGTGAAATATAGGATTCCTCCTTCTCTTCAGGGATGTTATCCTTATAACTGGCTGTTTTCTAACCTTGTCGTAGGTTCCAGTGATGTCTACAAAGGGACCCTCATCCTCCATCTCCCTGGTAATCTTACCCTCGATGATAAACTCTCCAGGAGGCACCTCTAGATCTACGGTGTCACACTTCACAAGTTCCAGGGGCTTGCCCATGAGGACAGAGGCGTACTTCAACTCGTTGAAGGTGATATCTCCAGAGGTGGAGGCAGCTAGAAGTATTGCCGGATGGACCCCTATCACTATGGCAACATCCACCTCCCCATTTACAATATTCTTGGTGTAGATGTAGTGAAGGTGCCTCTGTTCCACCATCCTGATGACAAGATGATCCTCCCTTACAAGTATCCTATGTATGGAGGCGTTGACTCCGTAATCCCTATCCTTGACAATTACAACACCTGAGGTGATGTAGGGACCTCCATCCCTTGGATAGTAGATAGGTATTGGGTAATTCTTTATCTCACTGGGAGGGTCCTCTACATACTCTTTTTTCAACCTGTTGTTTACAATTAACTCTCCCTCCTTCTCCCTCTCCATACATCTCAGTATATACTTCATAAGGTCCTTCACTGGAACCCCTAAACTCCTGGCAATTACCTCCCTGTTACAGAGATTTCCTATAACCTCGTAACCCTCCACATCTCTTATATATACAGGGGTCCCATCGTACCTCTTCAACACCCTGGTTATACCGAACTTCCTCTCTGCAGAGGGTATCTCTATTTTCTCGATGGAGTTAAGAAGATCCCTTATCATCTTCTCCCCCGTAGATTACAATATCTCCCTTTTCACACCTGGTGATTATAGAGGCCACTATATTCCTGGAGTACCTTATAGAGGGACAGTCCCTTATAAAGGTGAATATCCCCCTGTAACCCTCCTCTATCAATCCAACACCTTCAAGTCCCAGTATCCTACTGTTGTTTATAGTGGAGAACCTAAGTATCTCCCTGGGATCTATATGGTATAGCTTGTATATGAAGTCCATCTCTTTCAGTATAGAGGGAGAGTTAGCCATAAAGTTGTCAGTTCCCAGCCCAATAAGCACTCCCTTATCCATTAGGTTGTGAATGTCAGGTAGTCCTACGTTGAAGGAGGCATTTGCCCTTGGACATACAACAACAGGTATACCCTCCTCCCTTAGAAGTTCCCCCTCATAGGGTGTGGTATAGGTGGCATGTATGATAAAAGTAGGTTGAAGTTTTAAATTCACTATCCTCTCTATCTCGCTCATCCCGTATACCTTCTTGGAGTACTCGATGGAACCCCTATGCTCGTTGGCATGTATGGAGAATATCTTGTAATCTAACTTTCTAATGGTCTTTAACTCCTCATCTGAGTACTCGTTACATCCACTTAACCCTATGCCATCTGCCACCTTAAGGATCTCCTCTATCTCCCTCTTCAACTCTTCTCTCCCAGAGGTTGTAGGTCTCCCCAGTATAAGGGGGTAGGGAAACTCCCAGTTGTATCTCCTCCTGAATATGCTATAGGCCTCCCTTAGTAAGTTTACCCCTTTCAATCCCCCCTCCCTGAAATCACAGAAGTAGGTTATACCCATATCTTTAAGATCTTCCAGCCCATCTAGCATCCCCTCTATCAGCTCCTCCTCACTACAGCTCCTTAGAAACCTATGTTTTAACCCATTGGGGGGTTTTACAAGTTCATCTAAGGTCTTGTTTATCCCTATATCCTTAATAATGTTGTCTCCTATATGGGTGTGGGCGTTGATAAGGGGAGGTATTACCACCCCTCTATGACAGAGGGGATCCCTTACATGCTCCCCTGTAAATCCCTTTATTATACCATCCTCGATTACCAGTATACCCTTTCTGTATTGAAAGTCCTCACCGTATAGATAGTGGGATTTTAAGTAGATGGTGTCCCTGTCCATAGTGGATACACCCTGACTCCGTTAATTATTTATGATTTTTAAATTAATCATTATAAAAATTAAAGTGGGGTATTAAGTGTATGCCATCTAATGGCAAAACAGTGGAGAAATGGCTCAATGAGGGAAGGACTCTTTTTAGTCAGAAGAGATACCAGGAGGCCTTGAAGTGTTTTGAGAAGGTTTTGGAATTAGATCCTGATAATGTAGATGCATGGCATGAAAAGGGGAATACCCTTCTTATGTTGAATAGATGGGAAGAGGCACTGGAATGTTTTGAGAAGGTTTTAAAATTAGACCCTGAACATCTAGGGGCATATCTTGGTAAGGGTTTAGTATCTTTAATACTCATGAGATACCATGAGGCCCTAAGGTGTTTCGACAAAGTACTGGAGGCAGATCCTCGTAATGGGGATGCATGGTGTAATAAGGGGCTTGTCTTTTATTACCAGGGGAGATACAGAGAGGCCCTGGAATGTTTCACGAAGGCTCTAGAGTCAAACCCTATGAATGCAATGGCGTGGCATGGCGTGGGAAATGTCCTTAAAAAGTTGGGGAGGTTTGAGGAGGCCCTGGAGATTTACGATAGAGCCTTGGAGTTAAATCCCGATAATAATAGTGCATGGTTGGCTAAGGGGGAGATCCTCGTTATTCTGAAGAGGTATAGGGAGGCCCTGGAATGTCTTGAGAGGGCCCTGGAGTTAGATCCAGAGAATATAGATGCATGGTGTGAAAAGGCCCTGGCTCTTGCAATGTTAGAAAGATATGAGGAGGCCTTAAAGTGTCTAGATAAAGCCTTAGAGTTAGATCCAGAGAGTGGGGAGGTGTGGTGGAAGAGGGGATTACTCCTTGCTATACTGGAGAGATACGAGGAGGCTCTAGAGTGTTTCAACAGGGCCTTGGAGTTGGATCCTAGTAATGTATTTGCATGGGATGCCAAGGGACATGTGTTGAAGATTCTAGGGAGAGAGAAGGAGGCCAACAGGTGTTTCAATAAGGTTTTGGAATCTAACCTTCATAAGGATGAAGAAGCTATAAGACGCTTAAACAAGATGTTGGAGTTGGATCCAGAGAATGAAAACCTCTGGTACAGTAAGGGTATACTCCTTAAAAATCTCGAGAGATACCAGGAGGCCCTGGAGTGCTTCAACAAAGTGCTGGAGTTAAACCCGGAGAACAAGGGGGCGTGGTACTGCAAGGGAGATGTCCTCTTTAACCTAGGTAGATATGAGGAAGCCCTGGAGTGCTACAATAGAGCCTTGGAGTTAGATCCCGGGGATGTAGAGGCCTTAGTAGATAAGGGATACACCCTAGGTATACTAGGCAGATATGAGGAAGCCCTGGAGTGTCTCAACAAGGCATTGAAGTTAGATCCTGAGAATGATTATATATGGGGGAAGAAAGGGGTGATCTTCACTATTATGGGAAGATTTGAGGAAGCCCTGGAGTGCTACAATAGGATCTTGGAGTTAGATCCTGGAAATACCTTGGCATGGTTATCCAAGGGGATTCTTCTCAGTATGCTAGGGAGATTAAATGAGGCCCTGGAGTGTTTAGACAAGGTTTTGGAAGGGAATCCAAATAACGAGCTTGCATGGTATGAGAAGGGAATAGTCCTTCAAAAGTTAGGGAGGTTTAAGGAAGCCCTGGAGTGTTTCAACAAGGTGTTGGAGTTAAATCCCAGTCATATAGGGGCGTGGTACAGTAAGGGGGTGATCCTCAGTACACTAGGTAGATTCCATGAAGCCCTGGAGTGCTACAACAAGATAATGGAGTTAGAACCTAAGGATAGTTATCTCTGGTGTTTTATAGGGTCTTTCCTTGCCATCTTTGGTAAATTTGAGGAGGCTTTAAAATGCCTTGACAGGGCCTTAGAGTTAGATCCTGAAAATGTAGAGGCCTGGTATAGAAAGGGGACCACCCTTAAAAACCTGGGGAGATATAAGGAGGCCTTAAAGTGTTTTGAGAAGGTTTTGGAGTTAGATCCTGAGCATGTAGATGCATGGTATAACAGAGGAGATATCTTAGATACACTGAGAAGATACGACGAGGCACTGGAGTGTTTAGACAGGGCACTGGAGTTAGATCCTGAGCATGTAGACGCCTGGTACTGCAAAGCACAGGTCTTTATACATCTGGGGAGATATAAGGAGGCCTTAAAGTGTCTCGATAAGGTACTAGAGTTAGATCCTGAACACATAGAGGCTCTGTACTACAAAGGGGTTATTTTCAATATACATGGTGAATATAACGAGGCCTTGAAATACCTGGACAAGGTACTAGAGTTAGATCCTGGGTATTCAGATGCATGGAACTGCAAAGGGTTTATCTTCTATAAGTTGGGAAAACATGAGGAGGCTATAAAGTACTTTAACAAGGCCCTGGAACTGGAACCAGATAATAGAAACATATGGTGTAATATAGGAGTTGTACTTGGTAGTATGGAACTATATGAGGATGCTTTAAAGTGCTTTGATAGGGCTTTGGAGTTAGATCCATTCTTTGTAGACGCCTGGTACAATAAAGGTATCACCTATCAAAAACTGGGAGAGGATGAAGAGGCCCTAGAGTACTTTATGAAGGCCCTGGAGTTGGAACCAGATAATGCCCTAATATGGAGTAATTTGGGAGTGAGCTTCAGTAGGTTGGGGATGGAGGAGGAGGCACTGGAGTGTCTCAACAGAGCACTGGAGTTGGAACCAGAGAATGAGATTATATGGTGTAATGCAGGAGTTGCCCTTGGCAATATAGAGATGTATGAGGAGGCACTGAAGTGTTTCAACAGGGCACTGGAGTTAAATCCAGAGTATGTAGACGCCTGGTACAACAAGGGGAGTGTTCTTAGAGATCTTGGACTATACGACGATGCAGCAAAATGTTTCGATAAGGTATGGAAGATCCTCGGTGAAAGAGCTGGAAGTTCATAGTAAAGATGGTGATTACCATGAAAATAATACTCTTTATTATCGATGGATTGGGAGATAGACCTAATGCCAAGGGAAATACACCTTTAAAGGAGGCTAACACCCCAAACTTGGATAGAATAGCCAAGGAGGGTATCTGTGGAATAATGAGTGCCATAGATATAGGGGTGAGACCTGGAAGTGACACTGCCCACTTAGCCCTCCTTGGATACGATCCCTACAAGTACTACACTGGGAGAGGTCCCTTCGAGGCTGCAGGTGTAGGTATAGATGTGAAACCTGGAGATGTTGCATTTAGATGTAACTTCGCCACTGTAGATGAGAATTTTAAAGTGATAGATAGAAGGGCAGGGAGAATAAGGGAGACTAAAGAACTTGAGAAGGTTATAGATGGGTTGGAGATAGAGGGGGTTAAGGTGATATTTAAAGAGTCGGGGGGTTACAGGGCTGCCCTTGTCCTAAGGGGGGAGGGACTAAGTGATAAGGTCTCAGATGGAGATCCCCATAAGGTAGGTGTTAAGGTACCTGAGGTTAAACCCCTGGAGGATTCTCAGGAGGCGAAGAGAACCGCGGATATTCTAAACAAGATTATAAGGATCTCCTACGAGAGGTTAAACAACCACCCTGTAAACCAGGAGAGAAGGAGGAAGGGACTACCTCCGGGAAACATCATCCTACCTAGAGGTGGAGGGGTTGTCCCCCATATAGAACCCTTCTACGAGAGGTATGGATTAAGGGGAGCCTGTATTGCAGGTACTGGATTGATAAAGGGTATAGCAAAGATGGTGGGGTTGGACTTTATACCTGTGGAAGGCGCTACAGGCACCCCCTCTACAAATTACATGGGTAAGGCCAGGGCTGTTGTAGAGAGTATCAAAAACTACGACTTTGTAATGGTCAATGTGAAAGGTGCCGATGAGGCCTCCCATGACGGCGACTACGAGACAAAGGTAAAGGTACTTGAGAACATTGACAGGATGGTAGAGTATATAGTGGACAGGGTGGACAGGGAGGAGGTCTACCTAGTGGTAACTGGAGATCACAGTTCACCGGTGGAGATAAGGGATCACTCTGCAGATCCTGTTCCTATAGTGATATGGGGTAAAGGAGTTAGAACAGACGATGTAGATAGATTTGACGAGTTTTCCACCTATAAAGGAGGTCTCTGCTGGATAAGGGGTAAGTATCTCATGCCCATACTCCTAGATCTTATTAATAAAACTGAGAAGTACGGTGCTTAAGGTGGTAGCTCTATGGCAGTACATCCCATAGATTACAGATACGGTTCAGAGGAGATGAAGAGGATCTGGGATGAGGAGAGTAGATTGGAGAAGATGTTGAAGGTAGAAGGAGCCATTGCAAAGGCCCAGGGAGAACTTGGTATCATACCTAAGGAGGCTGCAGAGGAGATCTGTAGAAAGGCCTCTATCAAGTACGTGAAGTTGGAGAGGGTTAAGGAGATCGAGAGGGAGATAAAACATGACGTTATGGCCATGGTTAAGGCCCTTGCAGAGGTATGTGAGGGGGATGCTGGGGAGTACGTTCACTTTGGTGTAACCTCCAACGACATAGTGGATACTGCCCAGTCACTGCAATTTAAGGAGACAGTAGATATACTCCTTAAGAAGTTGGAGGAGTTAAAGGAGGAATTGCTCAAGAAAGCAGAGGAGCACAAGTATACCGTATGTGTTGGAAGGACCCATGGACAGCATGCCATCCCCACAACCTACGGTATGAGGTTTGCCCTCTGGGCCTCTGAGATCCAGAGACATATCGATAGACTTAAGGAGTGTAGGGAGAGACTCTGCGTCTCCAAGGTTACTGGAGCTGTAGGTACCATGGCGGCACTTGGAGAGAAGGGTATGGAGGTCCATAGGAGGGTAGGTGAGATTCTAGGGTTAACTCCAGTTCTCATCTCCAACCAGGTTGTCCAGAGGGACAGGCATGGGGAGTTCCTAGCCCTACTGGCCCTTATAGCCCAGACCCTGAATAAGATAGGGGTGACCGTTAGAAACATGCAGAGAACAGAGATTGGGGAGTTGGAGGAGGAGTTTGACCCTGAG
Organism: Methanothermococcus okinawensis; assembly: GCA_015661555.1. Classification (GTDB taxonomy): domain Archaea; phylum AGJL01; class Methanococci; order Methanococcales; family Methanococcaceae; genus Methanofervidicoccus; species Methanofervidicoccus okinawensis_B. Next base: position 6,976 of record DQVW01000044.1, on the reverse strand, counting down.
AAACAGGTTGGAAGTTCTACCATGCCCCATAAGAGAAATCCAATAACCTTTGAACAGATCTGTGGTCTCTCTAGGGTTATCAAGGCAAATGCCCTTGCAGGCTTTGACAACATACCCCTATGGGAGGAGAGGGACTTAACAAACTCCTCTGCAGAGAGGTGTATCCTCCCTGAATCCTGTGTACTCCTAGACCATATACTAAACCTGAGTATAAAGGGTATAAGGAATTTGAAGGTGAATAAGGAGAATGTGAAGAAAAACCTGGAGTTGACAAAGGGGCTTATAATGGCTGAGAGGGTAATGATGGCTCTAGCCAGGAAGGGTATGGGGAGGCAGAGAGCCCATGAAATAGTAAGGAGATGTGCCATGAAGGCCTATCAGGAGGGTAGACATCTAAAGGATGTTCTGAGAGAGGAGGAAGAGGTTATGAAGTATCTCAGTGAGGAGGAGTTAGAGGAGTTGTTCAACTACTCCACCTATATAGGACTTGCCCCAGAGATAGTGGATAACGTTATAAGGGAGTTGAGAAAATGACCTGGGTAAGGGAATACCTGGAGATACTTCAGTGTCCAGCCTGTGGAGGGGATCTAGAACTTCTGGAGGAGAAGATGGAGTACAAACTTCAATGTAAGAGGTGTGGAGAGAGCTATCCCATAGTAGATGACATACCTATACTACTGAGAAAGTGAAAGTATGAGGTGTTTCCTGGCTATTGAATTAAGTGAGGAGATAGTTGAAGGATTGGAGGATCTAAAGAGAAACTTCAGGATAGAGGGTATTAAACTAGTTGAGAGGGAAAACCTCCATATCACAGTTAAATTTCTCGGTGAGATTGAGGAGGATACTGTAGAGGATATTAAAGGTATGGATCTATCCCTGAAACCTGTGGAGAGTCGTATAGGGGGTTTAGGTGTATTCCCCAACGAGAACTATATAAGGGTTATCTGGGTAGGAGCCTCCAATCTTGAACCTCTCTTTGAGGAGGTAGATAGGAGACTGGAAGAGTTGAAATTTAAAAGGGAGAGGGAGTACATACCCCATATCACTATAGGGAGGGTGAAGTTCCTTAAAAATAAGAGACTTCTTAAGGAGAGGATAAAGAGATACAGGGATGTTGATATTGGAACCCTCTATGTGGAGAGTATAGTACTTATGAAAAGTACCTTAACAAGGAGTGGGCCGATATACGAGGTACTTAAGAGATGGGACTTTTAAACCACCTGATTCTCCTCAACCTCTTTCTTCTCCCCCTTTAACTGTTCTCCTACAATCTCATCCACCCTCTGTAGAAAGGCACTGAGGTATACCTTAGGTATCCTTGCACCGGCGGCTATGTTGTGACCTCCACCACTCCCTCCAAACTGGGAGGCAACACTCATAGCCTTTGAGAGATCCAACCCCCTCTCCACCAACAACCTGTTACCCCTGGAGGAGATCTTGTAGTAACCCTCCTCCTCGTAGATACCAATAACTGGTTTATCCCTTACAAGTAGAGAGGCCATATGTCCAATGGTACCCTTCTTTCCAAAGAAGTACTCTATGTTGTTCAACCTATGGAGCTCTATACTCTTCAGTTGCTCTATTATATCCCTCTTGTACTTGATGTACATCTCCTTTCCTATCTTGATACACTCCTCATCCTCCAGGGCAACCCCTATACCTACAGAACCCATACCTCTCTTACCACAGGCGTTAAGGATCTCTGAGAGGTAGAAGGCATCCTCTATCTTGTGCTTTATAATGTATCTATCCACAAGGATCTGGGATTCATCTACATACTTCTTAAGTGCCGAGACTAACTTATCCCTCTCCTCCCCCTCCAGGTAGGTTTTGTTGGGGTCTATCCCCAACTCCTTCAAGAAGTTTATAACACTCTCCTCGTCACTTAACTCCTTGATATAGGGTCTCGTGGAGTACATTATAGACTGCCAGATAGGGAGGTCGTAGGCGTTATAGATAATGTCTTTTACTACCTCCTTTAGATAGCCATGCTCCCTGGCCTCCTTTACTATGAATTTGTTCATACCTAGGAAGGGTTCATGTTGCACATCTCCAATAGCCCCTACAATGGCAAATATACTTAGGTCGTAAAATCCGTACTCCCTGGCTACAAGATAACAGACCCCACTTGCTGAAATCTCCCTCGCCCCGTTGAGGTTGAATATATGGGGGTTAAGCTGATGTACCTCCTCCACCTTGGTATACCTCAACTTGGGGGGATGGTGATCCAGGATGACGGCCTTCATATCCCTCTCTGCAATTACATCTATGTAGGCACTTCCCATATCGCAGAAGATATAGAGGGGGTTGTTGTACTCCCTATAAATCCTGTTGATAACTTTCTCGTTTAGATGTTCCACTATGGAGAGGTGGAAGTTCTTGTTCAGTCTGTAGAGCATCTTTATTAGTATGGCACCTGAAGCTAGCCCATCTGCATCGTAGTGGGTAATTACCCTTATCAATCCCTGGTGATCTTTTATCTTCTCCTTAATCTCCTCTACAGTTTTCCTGTACTTCTCGTAGAGCCTCTTATCCTTAAATACCTCTGTTAACATAATACCCCTCCTTATAGTTATTCTCAGGGAAATCTATGAACATCCTAGATAGATTCAGGGAGCATAAAGTTATAGGTGGACTGGTAGACTGGGAGAGACTGGAGGAAATATTGAAAAGTGAGGGGATAAGACTTCTAGATATACTGGGGAAGGGACATAGGGGAGTAGTATTTAAAGGTATATACAGGGATAGGGAGGTTGCCATAAAGGTACCTAGATTAGATGCCAAGAACACCATCTACCAGGAGGGCTGTATTCTAAAAGAGGTAAATGCCCTAGGCATAGGTCCCAGGTTGTACACCTTCTCCAGGGATTACCTTGTAATGGAGTATATAGATGGAATTACCTTGAAGGACTATATCATCAGTGGGGATATAGATAGAGAGGGGTATTTAAATATTGTAAAGGAGGTTTTGAAACAGTGCCTCCGTCTAGATATCCATGGAATAGACCACGGTGAGATACAGGGAGGGAAACATATAGTATTAAAACCTCCCAGGGTGTACCTTATAGATTTTGGCAGTGCAAAAATTGGAAGGACACCTCGCAACTTCACCAGTGCAATCTCCCTCTTTTTCGGCAAATCTCACATTGCTAGGAGGAGCTGTGAAATATTAAATATATCAGAGGCAGAGAGAAACCATATAATAAGGTTTGCAAAAAGATATAAGGAACACCTGAAAAATAGCTATTTATTCAAATCTCCAAGGACATGCACCTCAAACTCACAGTAGTCGTTACCACAGGCACAACACCTAGTTTCAACGACCTTTACCCTCTTATTCAGTATACTTTCAAAGCACCCTGCAAGGATACCTCTCTCGTAGTGACATACACATTCGCCAATATTTGGAAACCCTGAACAAAAGACAGACTCGTATATCCGAACCTTTATCACTGGGGATTCCTCCACCACCTTAACAATACCTATTCCCAACTCCCTGAAAATCATAATAAGATCATCCATAGTTTTAACACCTAAACTTCTTCCAAACTCCTCTCCTGCATGATAGATTTTGTGGATAGAGTTGAATCCCAAGTATTTTATAATAGCACATACAAATGCCCTAAATACCACTACATCCATATATCTACCTAGGGTAGGTCTGTTTACATTAAATAAGTCTTCATAGTTAAGGGGCAGACACCATCGCCTATATGCAGTTCTAGGGGCGCTATCTGATACATCCTCTCTGTTGTGAGATTTAGTATCTCCATCTTTGTGTTGATCCTTATCCACTTCTTCCAAATTTTTCTTTTCCTTCTCCTTCTTTAACTTAAAGGTCTCCTTTAAGATATTGGAGATACCTACCATAAACATCCCTCAGATAATATTATTTAAACAGAATGTATTATTATATTTGTCTGTATCCAGTAATACTTAAAGTTTACAGTTACTTGGTAAGAAAAAATATCCGAGGGAGAGCTATGGGGATGCCAAAGGAGTATCCACTAGAAATGGAAAAGGAGGTACAGAAGAAGTGGGAGAAGGAGGGGATATACAGATTTAAAAACGATAGGAACAAACCCCACTACGTTATAGACACCCCACCTCCATATCCCACAGGGAAGATGCACCTGGGACATGCCCTAAACTGGACCTACATGGATATTATTGCAAGATTTAAAAGGATGAACAACTACGACGTACTCTTCCCACAGGGATGGGACTGTCATGGTCTTCCAACAGAGGTTAAAGTTGAGGAGATCTACAACATCACAAAGTCTGATATAGACAGGGAGGAGTTCAGGAAACTCTGTATAAAGCTTACAGAGGAGAACATTAGAAAGATGAGGGAGCAGGTGAAATCCCTAGGTATATCCATAGACTGGAGTAGGGAGTACATCACCATGAAACCTGACTACATAAGGAAGTCTCAAACTGCATTTGTTAGGATGTACAGGGATGGTCTTATCTACAGGGGGAAGCACCCTGTCAACTGGTGTCCAAGGTGTCAGACTGCCATAGCCTTTGCAGAGGTAAACTACATAGAGAGGGAGACCTATCTCAACTACATCAAGTTCCCCTATACAGAGGAGGGGGACAAATATCTAGTAGTGGCAACTACCAGACCTGAACTACTCCCTGCCTGTGTAGGTATAGTAGTACACCCAGAGGATGAGAGATATAGGGATGTAATAGGAAAGACTGTGAGGGTACCCCTCTTCAACTACGAGGTTAAGGTTTACGGGGATGAGGATGTAGATAGGGAATTTGGTACTGGGGTTGTCATGGTCTGTACCTTTGGAGACAAGACAGATGTCCTCTGGGTAAATAGGCATGGACTTGAGATTAAGAAGGCTATAAATGAGAGGGGGGAACTTACAGAGATATGCGGGAAGTATGCAGGATTGAAAACTGAGGAGGCGAGAAGGAGGATAATAGAGGATCTTAAAAAGGAGGGTTATCTTTTGAAACAGGAGCGTATAAAACAGAAGGTAGGTGTATGTTGGAGGTGTAAAACCCCTATAGAGATTATCGTTGGAGACCAGTGGTTTGTAAATATAAGGAAGTTGATGCCTGAGATCAGGAGGGTAGTTGAGGAGATCAGGTGGACCCCTGAGTATATGAAGAAGAGACTACTCCAGTGGATGGAGGATATGGACTGGGACTGGTGTATAAGTAGACAGAGGATATTCGCCACACCTATCCCTGTATGGTACTGTCCAGAGTGTGGGGAGATAATAGTTGCCAGGGAGGAGGATCTTCCAATAGATCCTACTGTGAAGTGCCCCTACACCTGTAAATGTGGGAATAAAAATCTTATACCTGAGAGGGATGTTCTAGACACCTGGATGGACTCCTCCATCACCCCCATGGTAATAACTGGATGGCTAGAGGACGAGGATTTCTTCAGGGAGCACTACCCAGTGCAGCTGAGACCTCAGGGGCATGACATTATAAGGACCTGGGCCTTCTACACCATTGTAAAGTCCATCGCCCTTACAGGTAAGAAACCCTGGGAGGAGGTAGTAATAAACGGTATGGTATTTGGGGAGGATGGTCACAAGATGAGTAAGAGTAGGGGGAACGTAGTGGAGCCCTCTGAGGTCACCGAGAGGTATGGGGTAGATGCCCTAAGGATGTGGGCTGCCAACAGTTCCCTTGGAAACGACGTACCCTTTGCCTGGAAGGACGTTGACTATAACTATAGATTCCTTAGGAAGTTCTGGAATGCGGCAAGGTTTGCAAAGATGCACCTGGAGGATAAAACCATAGAGGAGATAAAGGGAGCTATAGAGAGGGGGGATATCACCCTAGACAATCCAGTGGATCTCTGGATAATAAGTAAACTAAATAGACTAATTAAGAGGGTTACTGAAGACCTGGAGAATTACAGATTTAACACCATAATCAACATCCAGAAGTTTCTGTGGCATGAGTTCTGTGATCACTACATAGAGATGGTTAAGTACAGGTTGTACAGGGAAGAGGCTGAGATGGACAGGTTCAACTGTCTATACACCCTCTACTATGTGATAACCAATGTTTTAAGACTGCTGGCACCCTTTGCCCCACACTTCGCCCAGATAGTGGGAGATATCTACAAGGTGGAGAACCTCCATACCAGTTGGTGTAAGGTCCAGGAGGATATGATAGATGAGGAGATGGAGAGTGTTGGAGGGTTGGCCAAGAAGGTGATAGCCTCTATAAGGAGGTACAAGGCCCAGAGGGGTATGCCTCTAAATGCCCCCTTGAGGAGGGTTGAGATATACCTCCTGGATAAGAGGGATTACGAGAGGATGCTAAAGGTTGTGAGGGACATAAAGGGAACGTTGAATATCCAGGAGTTAAAGGTTATACAGGGTAAACCTAAGTTGGAGCAGAAGATAGTGGAGGTTGTACCTGACAAATCCAAGATAGGTCCACAGTTTAAAAAGGATTCTAAAAAGGTCATGGACTTTATAAAAAATGCAGAGGAGGAGACTATTGAGAGGATACTTCAAGAGGGTCTTGAAACTGAGTTTGGTCTAATAAGTAGGGAACATATTAAGTCCATTAAGAGGGCGTTATTTAGCGAGGGTGAAATGGTAGATGCCGTAGATATAGAGGGAGTTGTAGATGGAGTTGCCATTATCTGGAAGTAGACTGTTTTATAGATAGCAACAGGCGGAAACATTTATCAAAGCATATAGAATTGGGAAGGAGTTACGCCTAGTTAAGGCGGTAAAGAATGCCCTCGGAGAGGGTTAAACTGAGGGTAAAATTCAAATTGAAAGAAACCCCTGGGGGGTAATTTCCCTATTACTTTTTGCCTTCGAGAACAACGTTACCAGTTTCTATCCCCCGTGCCTGATATTGGGGTACTTAAGCCCCAAGGGGTATAGGGTTGTTGATATTCTTCTTGAGTACGGGGACTTTGATGGCTCAAGTAGGTTGTTGAGCATGGGGGGTTTGGTTACCTTGTTTTAAATTTTTG
>DQVW01000021.1 GCA_015661555.1 Methanothermococcus okinawensis | reverse complement strand
TTCATAAGATCCCTTTCAAACGTTCTACAAAGGATCTTATCAGATCCTCACTCTTCTCCCCATTCCTCTCTACACCACTTGATACATCTACCCCGAAGGGTTGTACGTAATCTACAATCTCCCTAACATTCTCAGGGTTCAACCCCCCAGCAAGTACTACAGGGAATCTTCTACAGACTAGCCTACTTACCCTGTGGTCGTGGGTGACACCACATCCCCTACCTGTATCCAGGAGGATCCTATCCACTACATCCCTGTACCTCAATATCCTCTTTATCAGATCCTCTGCATCCCTCTCAGGGGAGGTGCTCCTCTTAGGCACCTTGAAAGCCTTCATTATAAATACGTCGTACTCCTCCTTCAACCTTCTTATGGCCTCAACATCCATATCTGAGTGGATCTGGATATACTCACTTCCTGTTTTTTCTACTACCTCTGCCCAGGATTGAAAATCCTCCAAGGTAGAGACTGTAAATACCGGTATACTGGAGATCTTTATTAACTCCCTAGCCCTCTCTAAACTTATCCTCCTTTTAGACTCTGACTCCACTATCACTCCCGTGGCATCTCCATATCTCTCTACTATCCTTAACTCCCTCTCCCTCCTGATGCCACATATTTTAACAAACATCAACTATCACTCTACAATTATCTTGACCACATCTCCATTCTTCAGGGATAGGTACTGTCTCAGGTTTACAGATGATATTACCTCCACCACATCCTCTGGATGACTGGATTTCTCCGGGAATATCAGGGCACCCTTTACAGCAAATTCATCCTTACATATCCATGCAGGGAGTACCTTTACCCCGTAGTATCTCTTACCGTTGTACTCAAAGCCCTCTATCTCCAAACATCTGGACATATCCACTGGCACATACTCACTTAACTTGATATTTAAGGTTCCCTCGTAGGGGTAGTAGCCAAGGAGGTTTTTAAACCTCTCCCTGTAAGGTTTTAAAGACATAAAGTACTTCCCTTCCCCCTTTCCAGAGATAACCTTTCCATAGAGTATCTGCATGGATATCACCCTTTAAAACTGTTAAAAAAGTAGAGGGGTAAAAATTATTTAAAAATTAAAAAAAGAGATATTTATACTTTACAAGTCCTTTACAGCGGGGATTACCTCTTTACCTATCAACTTGATACTCCTCTCCTTGTTAGGTCCAATTGGAGAACCTGCAACAACCTGGGTAACCCCCATCTCTGCCAGACCCTTTATCTTCTCTATTACATCCTCCGGGGTTCCATAGAGGGAGAAGGCCTCTAACATCTTCTCATCCACTGTGGAGAATGCAGTTTTAAAGTCCCCCTTCTTAAGGGCCTCCCTTATCCTCTCAACCTTCTCCACATCTATACCATGTCTCTCCAGTACCATTGGAGGGGAACCTGCTGCAATAAATGCCACCACTGGAATTGCAGCCTCTTTAGCCTTCTCTGGATTCTTATCCACTGACATACAGGTGTAGGCTGCAATATCTATTTCCTCTATACTTCTACCTGCAGCTTCAGCCCCCTTCTTAACTATTGGTATGGCCACCTCAAAATCCTTGGGATGGGAGGCGTTGATTAGAACCCCGTCTCCAATCATCCCTGCAGTTTCAAGCATCTTTGGTCCCTGGGCCCCTATGTATATAGGTATCTCAGACCT
>DQVW01000100.1 GCA_015661555.1 Methanothermococcus okinawensis | reverse complement strand
ATCCAGTTGTTACCAAATAGTGTCAGTGCCCCCTTGTCTATCTGGGGTATATCTACAAACTCGTCGTGGACATGCTTTGCCTTCAATGGAGGCATGGCAGCCTCAATTGCTAGGGTGTATCCCATCTCACAGTACTGATAACCTGTCTTGTATGTTGTTGGAACGGAGAATCCAGTACCTGGTTTCAATCCCCTCTTCAAGTAGATCTCTTTGTAACTGTCCTCTGGTCTCATCATCCTTCCAGTATTTACCTTAGGTCCTGAGATATGGGTGTGGGAGTCTATACCCCCAGCCATCACTACACATCCACTGGCATCTATCACCTTGGCGTCCTCGGAGACAGACTCCACAATTACCCCATCCTTTATACAGATGTCCATCTGCTCCCCGTCTATCTTGTTGAGGGGATCAAATACAATCCCGTTCTTTATAATGTATTCCATTTAAATCACCTCGAGGATTAATCCCTTTCTAAATACTTTTTTCTCATAAGTTCAACCATTGAAAGTACCTCCTCCCCCTCGGCCTTCTCTATCTCCACAGGCACCCCTTTAAAAGAGGGCATTCCAGTACTGTCAGTTTCAGGTGAAACAACTAAATTTGCCCAGGGACCTAGAGGCATGAAAACCATACCTTCAGTCATAGGTTCACTTGCCTCCCTTGCATAGACTACAACATCCCCGTACTTAGATTTCACCCTTATCACATCCCCCTCCTTTATCCCTAATTTTTCCATATCCTCCCTATTTAGATAGCAAACTGCTGCAGCCTTTCTATACATCTCAAGGTTTTTCCCCGCCTCAATAGCCTCTCCCTGCCAGATGGTCCTTGCTGTATTTAATAAGAACTTCATCGTTATCACCTACTCCACTATAAGTTTTATAGCCTCTACGGGACAGGCCTCTACACATGCACCACATCCACCACAGAGATCTTCGTTGATAATGGTGGCAACTCCATTTACTACCCTCATTACAACTTTGCTCTCATCCTCTGGACCCTTCCCTCCAAATACGTTGGGATCTCTGGCATTTACAGGACATACTATAACACAGTTTCCACATCCATGACACTTCTCCTGGTATATTACCAACTTATACATGGGATCACCCTGACTTCTTAATTTAACAGCTTGTTAAAGGCCTTCTTCCATGCAAGGATCTTGGTATCAGTTATATTTCCCCTCTTTCTCCTAACCTCCAGTGCACCAACAGGACATGCCTTGGTACATGCCCCACAGAGTATACATACCTCCTGGTTTACCACCAACCTTGGAACCTTCTCCCCCTGCTCCTTTGGTTTTGGGAACGCCAGTGCATTACATGGACATATGGCAACACAGGCACCACATCCACTACATAACTCCTCCTTTATAATCAACTCTCCCTCAAAGGGTTTCTCCACCTTTATGGCATCTACTGGACATACCTTCTCACACCAACTACAGGCGACACAGGAACCCTTATCTACAACAACCTTCCCCCTTATCTCCTTATGTATCTCAGGTGTCTTTATCCTCTTTACAAAGGGACACTTGTAACATACTACCTCTATGGCTCCATGGGGGCAGGCCTTTTCACATACCTTACAGTACACACAGGCCTCAGTATCTACAACTATATCCTTGTAGGGGTTCAGAGATATGGGGGTCTCCTCGTTAGGTATCAAGGTTATGGCATCTGCAGGACAGTAGTCTGCACATATGCCACAGAATACACAGAGGTCCTTGTTAATGGATATCTCCCCTAGAACCAGGGTTTTCCTCTCAGGAACCTCCCTCTCAACGTGTATTGCATCCTGAGGACATACCACCTCACACTGCTTACAGAGGATACAGGTATCCTCGTCTACAGAGATGTTCCTCCTAATCTTTGGAAACTGTGGAAGTTCCTTTATGGAGTTACCGTTTATCTCCAGGTCCATGGCGTTAAAGGGACATGCAGCTGCACACATACCACAGAGTACACACTTTGAACTATCCACATCCAACTTAGGAGCATCCACTACCCCCTTTGCAATGGCACCTAGTGGACCCATCTCAATAGCTCCAACTGGACAGATATCTTCACAGATACCACAGCCAACACAGTACCTGTCACTCCAGTAGAGTACCCTCTTTTCAACAGATCCCTCTCTTACAATCTTGAGGTCTTTACCGTATCTCTCTTTTTTTAACACTATGGTTTTCTTTTTTACCAATCCCATTTTATTCCTCCATTTTCTTCTTTAGAAATATCAACTTCAAGGCACCTGTTGGACATAGGGAAGTACATCTTCCACATACCCTACATCTCTCAGGGTTTACAACAGGGACGCCAAAGTCCCCCATCTCTACAGCCCCATAGGGGCACTCTAAACACTCCCCACAGAGGATACACTTCTCCCTCTCCACCTCTACCTCTACCCTGTATAGGGCCTTGATTATCCTGGATGTGATCTCCTTATCATCACTGAGGGTATTTATTATCCTCACTGCATACTGGGGAGGTAGGTTTAGGATCTCCTGGGATGTTCTCAGCACCTTTTTTGAGGGATGCCTTCCCTGTAGATAGTGGGAGATCTCGGTTCTATTTGTATTGAGATACTCTGCTATCTCCTTCTGTAACTTCCCCTCCCTTCTAAGTTTCATAGCTACTATGGCCTTAATCCCTGAGAGGATATGCTCTGGCATACTGTATTCACTAGGGGAATGTTAGCATAACTAACATTGTTCTTTAAATTTTATATGGCTTTTCTCTATAGGTGGATAAAAAGCTATATATAAGGGGGTTAGTGATACTAACTTCAGAAATATTCATAGATTCAACTGTATCAATATAGTACTAGATTATTAAATAAAACCCCTTTAACACCCAAAAAACATCACGATCATTCATTACAAATCCATTTTCAAAAAAGAGTCGCCCTCCTGTAACCCTAACTTACATCATGTTACACACGAGGGATGCAACCACTAACAGGGTGAGGAAGTACCCCAGCACCTTCACCCTGTTATCCATTCTATAGGGTCTTTTTAGATCCTTTGAGAACTTATCCTCTTCTTTAAATTTTCCCCCACTCTCTTTAAGGGCTATATCCCAAATATTCATAGTACAACCCCACTCTCGCTGAAAGAGCTTTTTATCTTTATGAATAAAGTGAAAAAACTGCTATATATCCTTTTTTGCTCATGAAAAATGATGATAAATCTTTTTTGTTAATGAAAGATCATGATAAAAATTTTATAAAGTTAGGGGAGATTATTAGGATTAAAAAGAGAGAGGTTAGAGATATGGCAGAGATGGAAAGCACCATAGAGAGGATAGCAAGAAATACCCTGGAGATAGTAACTGTGGAGGAGTTAAAAGAGGTCTTAGAGAAGGAGGATAAAAGGGCCTATATTGGATTTGAACCTAGTGGTAGGATACATCTGGGACACTACCTCCAGATAAGGAAGATGATAGATCTCCAGGAGGCAGGTTTTGAGGTAGTGGTCCTACTGGCAGACCTTCACGCCTACCTAAATCAGAAGGGAACTATGGAGGAGATACATCAGTTGGCAGAGTACAACAGAGGGGTATTCGAAGCCATGGGGTTATCTGCAAAGTACATCTACGGTAGTGAGTTTCAGTTGGAGAGGGACTATGTATTGGATGTTTACAGAATAGCACTAAAGACTACCTTGAAGAGGGCCAGGAGAAGTATGGAGTTGATAGCCAGGGAGGAGGAGAACCCCAAGGTTGCAGAGGTGATATATCCCCTAATGCAGGTAAACGATATAAAACATCTGAAGGTGGACGTGGCAGTTGGTGGCATGGAGCAGAGGAAGATACACATGCTTGCTAGGGAGATACTACCATCCCTAGGTTGGAAGGCTCCAGTGTGTATTCACAACCCTGTACTCACAGGTCTAGATGGGAAGGGGAAGATGTCCTCCTCCAAGGATAACTTTATAGCTGTAGACGACCATCCAGATACTATCAGGTCTAAGATTAGAAAGGCCTACTGTCCAATAGGTGTTGTAGAGGGAAATCCTGTATTGGAGATGGCGAAATACTTCTTAGAGTACCCCCTAACAATAAAGAGGCCTGAGAAATTTGGAGGGGATATCCATATTGAAAGCTACGAGATGTTGGAGAGGTTATATTTGGAGAAAAAGATACACCCCATGGATCTAAAGAACACCGTTGCAGAGGAGATCGTCAAGATACTTGAACCTATTAGGGAGAGGATAAAAAATAGGTAGGGATAATATGGAGGAGAGAAGGATCAAAAAATTACTTCACATCTTGAAGCATACAGAGGAACACCTGGAGGAGTTAATAAGGTATATCCAGGAGTGTGGTTACGACCCTGAACCCTATAAAGAGATATACGAGAGATTAAAGGAGGAAAACAATAGATTAAGGGAGAGGTTAAAAGTTTAAGATATCACCTTCTCTATCATGTCCATCTCCAAGGCCAGTCTTATCTCCCTGGCTATCCTCTGGCCCATACTTAGGGGCTCTCCATGGTAGAGGAAGGAGTAGGGACTTCCATTCATAAAGGAGTTTGTTCCCCCGTCTATCCTTGCACTCATCTCAAACACTATCAGCTCCAAGTTCTCATTGCATAGTGTCTGGAGGCAGAAGGGTCCTATCATACCTGGAGGTACCAGCTCCCTGGACTTCTCCACCAGTTTATCCCCCATCTCAAAGACCTGGGGAAGGAGGCTCTCCCTTATAACCACTGGAATATTACCTGTAATTACATAGGAGGGCTCCACCTCCAACTCCAACTGATCCCTTGCAGGTATCCTCACCAACCCATCTATGTTACTCTCGTACCTACGATCTATACCCATCAACTCCACCCTGTCCTTAAGGGGGGAGTAGAAGTAGTGGAGACAGAAGTTAGTTCCAACAACGTACTCCTCTATATGGGCATTCTCCACGTCCTCCTGGGAGATCAGTCCCTTCTCCTTCAGTATACCTATCTTCCTCCAGAATTCCTCCTTCGAGGAGCAGATGAAGTACCCCCTTCCACCCCTTGCCCCGGGGAATTTAACTATTACTGGAGCATCTATCTCCTCTGGACTTTCATACCTCCTTGGAACCCTTAGACCACTCTCCCTTAGAAGTTTTCTCTCCAGATCCCTCTGGGACTCCCATCGAAGTATCCTCCTATTGCCAAAGATAGGCACCTGGAATTCCTCCTCCAACCTCTCCAATCCACAGTAGGCTATGAAGGAGCCATGGGGTACTACAATTGCATTCATCTCCCTTAACCTCTCCTGCACCTCCTCATTTGAGATCTCTGAAAACCTCTCCACGTAGATATACCTATCTGCAACGTTAAACCTCTTATAGGGAACATCCCTCTCCCTGGTGGTAATTACAACGGTGGAGAATCCCTCCAACTTTGCACCCTTGAGTATATGGAGGGCGGTGTGACTTCCCAGTGTAGCTACAGTGATCTCATCCCTGTTGTATCCATGGAATACCTCCAGTATCTCCTCCCTAGAGATTACCATACTTTTCACCTAATTATTCTTATCCTCCATTTTAACGTATACTACCTCAGTTGGGAAGGCCATCTCAATACCCTCTTTCTCAAAGGCCTCCTTGATCTTTAGGTTTATCTCATCTATGGTGTTAAGGTAGTAGTCAAATCCAAAGTTTCTTATAAAGTACTCCACCCTGAGATCTAGGGAGTAGGTGTTAAACCTGTGAAAGGTTATCCTTACAGGGGGTAGGGTTCCAGGGTGGCTCTCCACTATCTCCCTGATTATCTCCTTGGCCCTCTTTATCTTCTCCACAGGAGTGTCGTAGGTCAATCCAATATATACAAGTACCCTTCTCTTCCTCATTTCAGAGAGGTTCTCAATGTTTGCATTTACCAGGTTGGTGTTTGGCACCACTATAAGGGAGTCGTTGAAGGTCCTTATCTTTGTACTTCTAACTCCAATATCCTCCACTATCCCCTCCCCACCTTCAAACTTTATCCAGTCCTTTATCCTAAAGGGTTTATCTACGAAGATAATAATACCTGCGATAAAGTTCTTAATGGTATCCTGGGCTGCCAGTGCAACTGCTAAACCTCCAATCCCCAGACCTGCGAGAAGTGCTGTTATATCGTAACCAACTGTTTTCAAGGCTGTGAGTATCCCCAGTATTACAACTACTATCTTTAAGAGCTTCTTAAGGGGGGAGAGCAACTGATCGTCGAATTTAGTCTCTGATTCCTCCACTACAGGCTGGATGTAGTACTTCACTATATCGTCTAATAGATTTACTGCGAACCACGTGAAACATAAAATAACTATAACTTTAACAGCGTTGTCCAGTAGTGTATAAAGGTTGGGGGGAAGTGTTAGAAACTTTAAACCTAGGTAGACACAGGTTATAAAGATAAGTATCATCCCTGGGTACTCCAGGGCCTCTAAGAGGATATCGTCAAACTTTATCCTGGATTTGTTAACAAGATCCCTGAGATACCTCTTAACAAGGTAGAGATATATCTTTGTCAGTAGGATTCCAAGGAGGAGAAAGAGAAGAAAGACCAGATACTGGTAGAGGGTGTTGTTGTAGTATGTTATATTTAGAACCTCCATGGGATCCCTCAACTATCCTTCCTAAATTCAAGTATCTTCAGTATTCGCAGTACATCTGTTTTGGAGATAATGCCCTTCAATCTCCTGTTTTTATCCAGGACGTAAACCCTATCTGAAGTTTCCAATCCAGGTATTACATCCTTTAAAGTTTTATCCTCAGATACTGTAACAGGTGGCTTCATAATATCTCTAACAAGTACCTTCTCACTTACATGGGTGATATCGTTAAAGGACACACTTCCTACAAGTTTTCCCTTTTCTACAACTGGATACCCCATATACCTGTACTTGAACATGGTATCCATTAAATCCTTGACAGTGTCTTGAGGTGATACGGCTACTATTTTAGTGGTCATTATATCCTTTACCTTTATCTTGCTAAATACGTCCTCTGTAACAAGTACATGGTACTCCTTAGAGGCTCCGTAGTATATGAAGAGAGCGATGAGAATAAGTATAACGTTAAGGGAGAGGATGCCCAGAAGGAGGAGGATAAAGGAGAGGAACTGACCTATTATGGAGGCTATCCTGGTAGCCTTTAAATAGCTCATCTTTGAGGCTAGGAGGGCTCTAAGTATCCTGCCCCCATCCATGGGAAAGGCTGGAAAGAGGTTGAAGACCCCGAGGATAATATTTAGAATACCCACGGTAGTTAGCAGTGGATAATCTATACCCTCTATATGGAGTACAGGTGCCTCTATAAAATTGGAGAGAAGGATGAGAACAATACCTAGAAGGATGCTAACAACAGGGCCTGCAATGGCTATCTTCAACTCCCCCTCCCTGGGAATTCTGTCCATCATGGCCATGCCCCCTATAGGGAGGAGGAGTATTTTCTCTATGTGTACCCCATATTTTTTAGCCACATAGGAGTGGGCCAGCTCGTGTATCACCACAGAGAGAAAGAGAAAGATATAGAGGATAAGCCCATCTAGACCCCAGAAGTAGTAGACAAGTATGAGAAGAAGTATGAAGGTTATATGAAGTTCAATGGGAATGCCCATGATTCTAACTATCCTAAATGAGAGCATAATTTCTCCTTCAATGTTTTAGATCCAACCCCCTTCTCTTTAACTCCTCGTATATCTCCTCAGGGACCTCTGGGCACTTCAACAACTGGAGGGCCTTCTCCCTATCTATCAACCCATACCTAACCATGGCGCAGATCCTCTTAAATTCAAAACTGTAGCCATATTTTTTATAGAACTCCCTTATTGCAGGTGCA
Source organism: Methanothermococcus okinawensis (assembly GCA_015661555.1). Taxonomy (GTDB): domain Archaea; phylum AGJL01; class Methanococci; order Methanococcales; family Methanococcaceae; genus Methanofervidicoccus; species Methanofervidicoccus okinawensis_B. The sequence goes on along the minus strand of DQVW01000100.1, from coordinate 1,020 downwards.
AGGACTAGGCAGTTTGTGGTGTACCCCCCTAACTTTGGATCCTTCCAGGGGAGTTTCTTCAGGATGTTGCGCCTCTCCTCATCTGTTAACTTGTAACCTGCCAGAAGTCTTACAACAGTCACACCTCCCTCCAACCTCTTGAGGGCGGAGGTTCCAAAGGGTAACTCGTGACCTGTAACTATTACAGGGATATCTAGCATCTTTGCAATCCTCCACACCTCCCTCATTATACGTTCCGAGCACCTTCTACAGGGAGACTCCCCCCGAGAGATAGTATCTCTAAATAACTCTGTGAAGTCCCTGTTGAGAACCATCCAATCTACATCCAAATATCTGGTAATCCTACGGCAGTTCTCAATGGCCTCCTCTGAGATGTACTTGTTATCCACTGTAACACATAGTGGGTTTACCTTGAACTCTTTAACTAGGAGGTAGAGGGCCACTACACTGTCCTTACCCCCAGAGAGGGCCATTATACAGGAGTATTTATTGTTTTTTGTATTCTTTAGTGTTTCCTCTATCTCTCTTCTCATCTTCTCCGGATCCCTTGGATACTTAAGGGAGTAGTAGCACTCCATGCAGATGTTTTTCCCCTGGTAGTTTATTATCTTGGAGGTTTTACTGGTGTTGAGACATATCTCACACTTTAACTCTTCTTCATCCTTAGTGGGGTTTTGGGGGGATTTATATAGGGAGAGGAAGGATAGTATAGTATATTTTAGAGGGATTGGCAAGGTGATCACCTTAGAGATTTAATAGTAAGATAGTTTTTTAAAACCCCAACTTCCCCCTGTTATACATGAAGGCCCTCAACAACCCTACACACCCTGTAATCATCACGTCACCACCTGGGTAGGCGTACCTTCCATACCTCTTAAACATCCTCCTATTTGGCCCGGTGATGAATATCTCCTGGGGCTCTATACCCTCTAGCACCAGGGCACCGTGGCCACCATCTCCATAAATATCCTCATTTTTCAAGGTACCTGCTGCAAGTCTATCAACGATATCCTTTAACTT
>DQVW01000004.1 GCA_015661555.1 Methanothermococcus okinawensis | reverse complement strand
ACAGGTTGTATTGAGGAGAGGGTTGAGTCCATGGAGATCAACCATAGACCTGTAAAGATCGCCAGGAAGGGGGAGAGAGTTGGGGTTAAGATCAGAGGAATCGCCAGGGAGAATGATAGAGTCTTTCTATTAATGGAGAATAATAAAAAGTCCCAACACAATCAGTATAAAACCTGAGATAAAACTAAGAAGATGAGAGTTTGCAAATTTCTTAAATACCTCCTTACCTTCAACACCAATAGTACTTAGGAGAATTATTGGAAGTCCATAACCTATTGAATATACAAATAAAGCCAAGACCCCAAATATAACATCTGATTTCGTAGACACGTAGGTTAGTATTCCCGCTAAAATAGGGTCTGCACATACATTGGCTCCAACACCGTAAGATAAGCCAAGGATAAAAGAGGTGAGCACTTTATACCCAAGGGGAATATTTTTATCGATTTTAACTTTACTAAAAAAGTTCTTTTTTAATCTAAATGAAAAGCCTTTTTTGAAGATGATCAATAAACCTAGAACTATCGCCAGAATACCTGCAACATACTTTAACTTATAAATTTCTAAGAGCATACCAAAAATCGAGGAAATAGCTCCCAATAAACTAAAAACTATGGAGAATCCCAGAACAAAAAATAGGGATATGATAAATGCCTCTCTTTTAGATTCTGAGATTCCAAAGGTATAGGTAAACACTACAGGTAGTACACTTAATACACAGGGACCCAGTGCCGTAAATACTCCCGAAATAAATATTAGCAGTAGATCCATAAAGCTTCCCTAAAGCATTAGTGATAAAGTTCCCTGGCCTTATTTACTACCTCCTCTGGATTGTAGCCGATAGTTCTTCCAACCTCAACACCATCTTTGATGTAGACAACAGTAGGTAGCCCTCTGATTCCAAATTTTCGTGCCAACTCTGGATGTTCATCAACGTTTATCCTTATAATCTCTATCCCCTCCTTCTCCAACTGGTTTAGTGTAGGTTCAAGGGCCTTACAGTACTTACACCAGTCAGCGTAAAACACTATGACCACAGTCTTTCCTTCAAGATCCTTTATTATTTTTTGACTGTGTTCACCCTTTCCCAGATCTATACAACCTGAGAGTAGTGCTATGAGAGATAGCAGTATTAAAAGTTGTAAAGCCCTCATACTATCACCTGGTCTAGACATACTCCCCTAACTCCTCCAACTTTACACCTATCTGCTCCCCAGTTCTCATATCCCTTAATAACACCATGCCCTGTTCCAGCTCCCTCTCACCTACAATTATCACCTTCCTAATACCCATGGTGTTGGCGTAGTTAAGTGCCTTATTCAATTTCCTGTACATCAGGTCTACCTCTACAACTTTACCCCTTCTCCTAAGTTCATCAGCAATCTCCATAGACCTCTTAAGTAAATTAATATCCTTTTTAACAGGTACTACAAGTATAACCTCCTCCTCCACCTCGAAGTCTGGAATATTCATCATTATCCTGTCAAAACCATAGGCAAAACCAACTGCTGGAGTGGGCTCCCCTCCAAAGAGCTCTATCAGATTGTCGTATCTACCTCCCCCACACACCTGTTTAGCTCCCCCCTTCTTCCCGTATATCTCAAATACCATACCTGTGTAGTAATCTAGACCCCTTGCTATTCCAAAGTTTATCACAACATCCTCCTTCTTTACAAACTCCAGTATCTCCTCTAGATTCCTAAGGGCCTGGAGTGAGAGGGGGTAGTCCCTTAAAACCTCCCTTACCTCACCTAATATCTCCCTATCCCCCTTAAACTTCAGAAGGGTGAATACTATCTCCCTTAACTCCTGGGAGGACTCTATACTTTCTAAATAATCCCTGAGACCTTTATAGTCCTCCTTGTCTATAAGTCTCCTTATATTCAACTCCTCCTCCTCGGAGAGGTTAAATTTCTGGAATATTCCCTTAAGTACCCCCAGGTGTCCTATGTGGGTCTCGTAGTCTACACCTACTGCATCTAGACCATCCATGGCAAGGTTTATAACCTCCCCATCTGCTATGGGGTACTTACTCCCTATCAACTCACAACCCATCTGCCAAAACTCCCTGTACCTTCCAGCCTGGGGGTTCTCATACCTAAAACAGTTTGCAAAGTAGTAGAGTTTTATAGGTTTAGGGTAGTTTTTAAGTTCATTGAGATAGAGTCTTACAACAGAGGAGGTAATCTCAGGTCTAAGGCCCATCTCCCTACCTCCATGATCCCTAAACACAAAGAGTTGCCTCCTAATCTCCTCCCCAGTTTTCCTAGAGAGTAGTTGAAAACTCTCAAAGGTAGGTGTAAGTATCTCCTTGAAGTTGTAACTCTCAAAAACCCTCCTAAGTTTCTCCTCCACAATCCTCCTCTTCTTCATCTCCTTAGGTAGAAAATCCCTCGTCCCCTTGGGCCTGGTAAACATCCTTCCACCTTTAAAAAAAGAAAAAAGAGATTTATTCACTGTTGTTTACTATCTTGTTTATGTCCTCCTCCATTATATGCCCCTTAACAATGACCTTAACATCCTTTACCCCCTCTATCTTCTTAACCTCCTCCTTGGCCCCTAAGGCCATCCCCATTACACTCATACATGCAGGGTTTGTAGGTATCAACTCAAAGGAGACGTTGTTCTCCTCGTCTATCTCTACGTTTTTTACCAGTCCCATGTCAACGATACTTATCCCCATGTGGGGATCTTTAACGTTCTTTAATGCCTTTATTACCTCCTCTTTTGACACCATGGTTTTCACCTATTTCTTTAATAGCCTAGTATTATCTTTATTTTTCTATTTATTACTTTAAGGTGTAAGTCTATGTCTATCCCTTGGGAAGAGGACACACTCCCTGATATTCTTCTGGCCTCCCAACACCATCATGAATCTATCTGCACCTAGGCCCCAACCTGCATGAGGTGGCATCCCGTATCTAAAGGCCTGGAGGTAGCTCTCGAAACTCTCAGGGTTTAAACCCATTCTTTTAATACTCTCCACTAGAAGGGGGTATATATGGTTCCTCTGGGCACCTGAGGCAATCTCCAGATCTTTATACATAAGGTCAAAGGCCTTACAGAGTTTTGGATCTTCCTCACATGGAAGGGTATAGAAGGGTCTTATATCCCTGGGCCACTTGGTGATAAAGTAGAACCCCTCCATGTACTCCCCCAACACCTTCTCCCCAGCCCTTGAGAGGTCCTCTCCCCATTCCATCTCCACACCTCTGGTGTTTACAATATCTACAACTTCATCGTATGTTAGCCTTGGGAATGGGATATCCTGTATCTTAAGGTCCACATCTAGTAACTCCAACTCCCTCCTACAGTGCTCCTTTATATGTAGGAGGGTGTTATACACCACCTTCTCAAGCATCTCCATGGCATCCCTCTCATCTGCAAAGGACATCTCACAGTCTATAGATATGGCCTCGTTTAGATGCCTCCTGGTGTTGTGCTCCTCAGCCCTGAATATAGGTCCTATCTCAAATACCCTCTCAAAGCCTGCAGCCATCAACATCTGTTTATAGAGCTGGGGACTTTGACTTAGGAAGGCCTCCCTCTCAAAGTAGGACAGGGGGAAGAGCTCTGTACCTCCCTCTGTGGCACTTGCCACAAGTTTAGGTGTGTTAACCTCTATAAAGCCCTCCCTGTAGAAGGTATCCCTTACAGCTCTTAACATCTCAGATCTCAGTTTAAAAAGTGCTGTTATCTTTGGCCTCCTAAGGTCTAGGAACCTGTTGTCAAGTCTTGTATCTAGGTCTGCAGGTACCTTCTCCGAGGGGTCCAGTGGGAGGGGGGATTCAGCCCTGTTCAACACCCTGATCTCCAGGGGTACAATCTCACATCCTCCAGGAGCCTTCTCGTTTGCCACCACCTTACCCCTAATGGCAATAACGTCCTCCCTTCCAAGGGACTTTCCAATGTTGAATACCTCTTCGGGCACCTTCTGTTTCGGAATAACTATCTGTATCGTCCCCTCCCTGTCTCTCAGGATTATAAATATCAACTTACCTAACTTCCTTATGGAGTTTACCCATCCCATGACTGTTACTTCCTCTCCATCCATCTCTCCATTTATCTCAGAGGTGTAATGGGTTCTCCTCCAACTGCCTAGGCTGTCCACTTTAACATCCATGTTACTCCTCCTCACAGGTATCTTATCATGTCTTTATTAAACTTTAACTTGGGAAGTCTCAGGGAGCCTGAGTTATTTATCTTCTTTGAGATTTTACTACATATCATGTTAATTGGGCTCCCTAACTTCCCGTAGTATTTAAAACCACTTTTGTTGTTCTTTTTAAGTACTCTTAAAAAATCCTTGGGGTTATCCCTGTCAAATTCCTCCTCGAGTATTAGATATGCATTGCCCAACTCCCAGGGAAAGTGAGAGTCGCTCCCTACACCCATTAACATATTGTTCATCTTGGCGTACTGGTAGGCCATCTCGTTAGGTCTGTTGTCTCTACATCTACTGTTGAAGACCTCTACAATATCTACCCTCTTTTTAAACTCCCTGTCGTTAAGTATGTTGTATCGACAGAGGGACCTGCCCCTGTTCTCGTCAAAGGGGTGAGGTAGGTATATCAGCCCTCCCTGTTCCTTCACCTTATCCATGGCCTCGAAGATGTCCCTATCATTTACAGCCTCATTTAAAAATAGCCCTATAAATTCACCCCTGTCTGTGGATATCTCCTCTCCAGGTATTCCAAAATCTGTCTTTGTAAGGGTGTTGTGATCACATATAAAGGGGAGTATACCCATCTTTGAGCATAGTTTTTTCAGCAGTCTTATGGGGTTTAGGGAGCAGCTTGACTTTAGGGTATGAACATGCATATCTACTTTCATCTAATTTTCACCGTTTAATCCCTATTAATGATTTTTAACTTTTTTATAAGGTTATAAAAAGTTGGTTATTACAAAAAATTGGATTTTTATTATTTTAATTTAACCCAGCATTACTTTTTGGGGTTTATATATTCTTTGGGAGGGGGTGCGGAATTCGGAAGGTGCTGGGACAGGAGTCCAGTGGCAGATTTTCGCGGGGGTGCGGATCTCGTCATTATTTT
>DQVW01000078.1 GCA_015661555.1 Methanothermococcus okinawensis | reverse complement strand
TTAGATTTATATTCTGCATTGGGTATGAGGTAAAAAACATAAAGTCTAGATTATAAACCCCTCCTTAGTACATCCCAGGTACTTCCGTATATAACCTTACTACCACAGAAGCTAGGAAGGTATATAGCGGCCTTTCCCGAATTAGTTGCAATAATTCTATAACCCATCTCCTCAACTGGGGCCACAACCATACAGGTGTCACATACCACCTTGCCCCCAGCCCTCTCGATAACCTCTGTATATCCCATCCTATCTGCTATGGCCTTAATATGTATAGAGGTGCACACCCAGAGATCACATTTAAATCCAGATCTTCCCACCTGGTTCTTCACTATGAAGTCTACAACCTCTTTTATCTCACCTAAACTACAGTGTGGACATCCTATACATATAAGATCAGGCTTTTCCTCTGAGGTATTCAGCCTGTGAAACTCCTCCTCTATATCCTCCCTATCTACAGTTATCCTCTCGGGAGTATCTACCTCTATCTTACCCATCCTACACTCAGGTGTTATCCCCTCCATATGGTAGAGTGCCACACCTCCACTGGCAGCTAGGGAGGCTCCAAGTGCCTTCAACTTAGTGTATCTATCTCTGGAGATTGGATTTTTAAATATAAAGTAGGGGACTTCGTTCTTTACAATCCTCCCCACCAAGGATCCTAAGGCCCCGTAGTGAGAGAGATCTTCTAACTCTCCCTCCACCTCAAAGGTATAACTAGGCACCCTGTTCTCATCTAGGTGGTATCCGTAGAGGGGTGTTTTTCCAATTAGTGCAGAGGCTAAGGCGGAGGGTCCTCCCTCCCTGTTTGTCCTGGCCCCAATAACAGAATTTGCATAAGACACTGCAGAGGATTCTGCCCAGGCTATATGATCCCCACAGGAGGGGAGGTTACCAGTGAGATAGGGGGTACAGGTACATCCTATCTCAACACCCATCCTTTTGAAGCACCCTATTATCTCCAGTTGTTTCTCCACAAAATCCCTGGGAAAATTAAGTTCCTCATATCTAGAGAGGTCCATACCTGCAGGGTTCAAGGTTGTAGGTACAGATACCCTAACATTACCCCTGGAGATATCTTTTAAGAAGCTTAAACCCTCCTCCCCTATAGTCTTGTAGGACACTCCAGAGACCTGGGCCGAGGATATCTCTATAAGCCTCTCTGCTCCGTATATCTCCCCCAGGGATACTAGGAGATTCATGGCCACCTCAAGAACCTCCCCGTACTCTCCGTTGTATATCCTCTCCTCCTCCTTTGTTAGATACAACCTATCACCCTTAGAACTTACTGATCCTCCTGATCACCATCCCCTCCACCCTTACTGGATGTATCCTCCTGGCAAGTTTAAGTGCAGATTTCAACCTCTCCTCAGAACTGGAGTATATCCTGTAGAGTATGTCACCTCTATTTACCTTACATCCCCTCTTTACGTAAAGTAGTACTCCAGCCATCTTATCCCTTGGGGCACCAGCCTCCTTGGCTATCTCTGTTATCCCCCTGTTAGATAGGGATATTACATATCCATCCTTTGAAGAGGGAACGTCTTCGAAGTACCTTCCCAACTCCACGTCCTCAGACTTAGTTATACCCTCACCCCCTCCCTGTTCAAGTACTATCTCCTTAAATTTCTCCAGGGCCTTTCCAGAGTAGAGGATATCCTTAGCCACCTTTGTACCAGATCCATGTTGTGCCACACCTCCAAACTCTAGAAGTATGCCAGCTAGGGAGAGGGACTTCTCGATTAAACTCTTTGGGGCGGATTTAGGATCTTCAAGGGCCATAAGTGCCTCTCTAGCTTCCAGGGCAGGTCCAACAGCCCTACCTATAGGCTGCCCCCCGTAGGTGATGGCACACTCCACATCTATCCCAACCCTGTCACCAAGTTCTATGAACTTCCTTGCAAGGGCATAGCCCTCCCTCTCATTCTTTATCTTAGCCCCTGGTCCAACTGGGATATCGATTACCGTGTAGTTGATCCCCGCAGCAATCTTCTTGGCCATAACACTTGCAAGTAGTTGAGGCTGAGGATCTATGGAGAGAGGCCTCTCTACGTTTATTATTATATCATCTGCAGGGGCCAGATTTACACTTCCTCCCCAAACTAGACATCCGTTGGTAGCCTCAACTACCCTCTTCATCTCCTGGGCATCTAGGTCTACCCTGGTAAGTACCTCCATCACATCAGCTGTCCCAGCTGCAGAGGTTATAGCTCTAGAGGAGGTTTTGGGGATAATCATCCCAGCTGCAGCTACAATAGGTACAGTAATTAGGGCGTACTTGTTTCCAGGTACCCCTCCAATACTGTGAACATCTACCACTGGATGTTTATCCCAGTGAAGTCTCTCACCAGTTTCCCCCATCCTCTTGGTCATCTCTACAATCTCCCCTATCTCCATACCATGGATATAGGTGGAAACTACAAAACCTGTTAACTCTATGTTGGAGAGTTTACCCTGAACTATCTCATCTACTATGGTATGGATCTCGTGGGGTTTCAAAACCCCTCCATCCATCTTCTTTTTTATATACTTCAGGGATTTAGGCCTAGGTGCATGTCTTAACCTTACCTCCTCTCCCTCCTCTATACCCTCTATTACACCTCTACTGATGCCTAACTCCCCCTCTTTAACCATCTTTTTTGTGGTATATAGCACCCCTATGAAGGATCCCTTTGCACACTCTACCAACACCCTATCTTGAGGGTAGTACTCTGTCCCCACTATCTCCTTCTCATTTATCACTACCCCGTTATCCCCCAGGTCTATATCCAGTAGTTTAGCCCTGAGAAACAGCATATTTACCCCTTACTTAACATCTCTTTCTCTATAAATTTCTCAATAAGTTTAGTGTCTATTCTGGTCTTGATACCTAGCCTCTCCAAAACCATCCTGTTTAGGATAATCCTAAGTATCTCCACACCCTCCTTGGAATCTGTTATCTCCTTCAACCTCCTAGTTATCTTCGGGGATTTCAACTTCTTAATAGCCTCTAGGATATCCTCCTCCTTTACCCTCCCCTTCTTCTTATATATCTCATCTGCAATCTCTTCAAGTTTTTTCATATCGAAGGGGAGGTACTCCAGTATCTTTCTATCTAGGGTTTCATCTATGGAGATCAGTAGTCTGGCAATATCTATATCCTCGGTATTTTCATCGATCTCCATCTTTTTAACAACGAACCAATCTCCCTTTCTCGCCCTGAACTGTATGCCCTCCTCCCTTTTTACAGTTATAATTATCACCTCATCAAATTATAAATAGGATTACTGGGATTCTCAATGATTAATCTCTGGTTATATATACTCTACGGTGATATTTATGAAGAAGGATCTAACCAACGTAGACATATACGCTGTAGTACAGGAACTTCAGGGGGAGGTGTTAAATGGTATTCTGGACAAGGCGTTTCTCCTGGACTCCCAGGGGGGTAAGGAGTTGATACTTAAGGTGCATGTTCCAGAGGAGGGTGCAAAGGAGATAGCCATAGGTATAGGTACCTACAAGTACATCACCTTGACAGAGTACGAGAGGGAGAAACCTAAAAATCCCCCCTCCTTTGCAATGCTACTGAGAAAGTATCTGAAAAACACCAGAATAGTGAATGTGGAGCAACACAACTTCGACAGGATAGTGAAGATAACCTTCCAGTGGAAGGAGAGCATCTATAAACTTATAGTGGAACTCTTCGGCGAGGGAAATGTAATACTTCTAGATAGCGAGGACAGGATAATACTACCTTTAAAGATGGAGCGATGGAGTAGTAGGGAGATCCTACCTAAGGAGATCTACAGGTATCCACCACAGAGGGATCTAACCCCCTTTAATCTGGAACACTCCTATGAGATTTTTAAGGGTAAATTTGAGGAGGATAGATATAGGGATGTGGAGTGTGTAAGGATTATCTCCAGGATATTCGGTCTTGCAGGAGTATATGCAGAGGAGATATGTCATATTGCAGGTGTGGATAAAAAAACTGTGAATCCCTCTGAAGAAGAGATAGAGAAACTTTACAGGGGATGTATAGAGTTCTTCAAAAGGATGTTCCAAGATAGGAAACCCCACATTGTGCTAAAGGATGGAGACTATATCGACGTTTCTCCAGTGGAACTTGTAAAGTACAGGGATTACGAGAAGAGGTACTACGAGAGGTTTATCAACGCGGTGGATGACTACTTCTCTAGGTATATAACAAAGAAGATGGTTGAGGAGGTGGAGAGTAAACTACAGAAGATGATTAAAAAACAGGAGAGGATACTTAAGAGCCAGATGGAGACCTTGAAGAAGTACGAGGAGAAGGCCCTGGAGAATCAGATAAAGGGGGATCTAATTTACGCCAACTACAACATAGTGGAGGAGATCCTCAAGGCTCTCAGAGAGGCAAGGGAGAGGATGGACTGGGCAGATATAAAGAGGGTTATTAAGGAGAACAGGGATAACCCCCTCCTAAGTAGAATATGCTCCATAAGGGAGAATAGTGGGGAGGTTGTACTGAGGTTATCTGCTGAATACGGGGATGAGGTTGTGGAGAGGGAGATCCCCCTGGATATAAGAAAAAGCGCCTTTGAGAATGCAGAGGAGTACTACAGTAAGTCTAAAAAATTTAGGAGTAAGATGGAGGGTGTTAAGAAGGCTATAGAGATAAGTAGGGAGAAACTTGAGAGGCTGAGAAAGGAGGAGATGGAACAGGAGTTGATGAAGGAGTTGGAGAGGAAGGCACCTGTAAAGAAGAAGAGGAAAAAGAGGAAGTGGTACGAGAAGTTCAAATGGACAGTTATAGAGGGTTATCTAGTACTGGCTGGAAAGGATGCAACTACAAACGAGATACTCATTAAGAAGTACACGGACAGCAAAGATATAGTGTTCCACACCCTTATGGAGGGTGCACCCTTTACAGTGATAAAGATGGACAGGGATATAGAGGAGTTGGAGGAGGAGAAAAGGGAGAGGTTATTGATGGAGACTGCAAGGTTTGCAGCGTCTCATTCAAGGGCCTGGAAGCTAGGTCTAGGTAATACAGATGTCTACTGGGTAAGGCCTGAGCAGATCTCAAAGACTGCTGAAAGTGGGGAGTATCTAAAGAAGGGAGCCTTTATGGTAAGGGGTAAGAGGAACTTTATAAGGGGTGTACCTCTAGGGTTGGGAATAGGTATCTTGGAGTACGAGGGGGAGAAGAAATTAACTACTGCACCACCAGAGACTGTTAAAAACTTTGAGAAGTATGTAATGTTGAAGCCTGCCAAGAGGAAGAAAGGAGAGCTTATAAAGGAGCTCAAGGAGATATTTAAGGATTACGAGGTGGATGACGAGGACATCCTCAGGGTCCTTCCTCCAGGGGAGAGTGACATAGTTAGAAAGTAGATCGAAAAATTTATATAGGAGTATCATATTTTTTCTATATTGGGTTCAGGTGCGGAGGTGGCCCAGCCTGGTACGGCGCGGGACTGCTAATCCCGTTGGGCGTTACGCCCTTCCCGAGTTCAAATCTCGGCCTCCGCGCCATCTATTTTTTTATCATCCCCTATATTCATATCTCTGAATATTTAAATTATCCATTACTCCTAAACTTCTCCTCCAACTTTATACTAAATATGGCATGAAGTGCCCCGATAATTAGAGGACCTATTGCAAAACCTCCAAGTCCAAAGGTCATGGGTCCCATGAGGAAGGCTATTAACACCAGAGCTGGATGGATACTACTCTCATTTTTGACGATAAAAGGCCTTACTATGAAGTCAGGTAGAAGGGTTAAAAATATTAAACCGAAGATAAACACCTCCACCCCCTTCCACATCTCCCCTATTAGAAGGTAGTAGAGGGTCAGAGGTATATAGACAGTCCAACTCCCTACAACAGGTAGTAGTGCAAATATACCTGTCAAAATCGCCAGTATGAAGGGATTGGGTATATCCAATACATAAAATCCTATGGCCGCTATGATACCTGTAACTATGGAGGTAAGGGCGCTACCTATAAAGAGATTCTTGTAGGACTCATTTAACTTATCCAGGAACAACTCTGTTTTTTGATAGTACTCCTCTGGCACGTAGGAGAGTATCACCTTTTTTACAATCTCCCCATCCTTCAGGAGATAGTATGTTAAAAACACAATTACAAGTACCTTGAGAAATACCATGGGAAGTGCCATAACCTGAAGTGCAATGCTCCTTATATGAGGTTCTAGATACCCCCAGATCTGAAGTATGTTCTGTATCACTTTGTCCTCCTCTATATGGAATCTATAATCTAGTTGGTTGGATAACTCATTTAGGATAACACTTAGGGAGTTAATAGTACTCTGGATGTCCATCTGGAGTATGAACATTGCCAGATCCCTTAACACTACAACACCTACGAGTACAGTAGGAATTATAAAGATAAGAAGGCAGATAAATGCAGAGATAGATCTCCCAAGGTATCTCCTAAGTCCCTCATATATAGGTTTACCCATGTAGGCAAAGGCACAGGAGAGGGCTATGGCATCTAGGAAGGGGTATATAAGGTATAGAACCAATAGAAGTACAGTGAGTACAAAGACCCTTGTAAGTATCTTAAACTCTATGCTCTCCATCCTATCCCATTTACTCTATCTATAATTTTACTGTAAAGGGGAGTTATTAAAATCCTTATGGTGAAAAGATGGAGAAATACAAAGTTGGAGATCTAGTATCTGTGAAAACAGAGAACACCCAGTACACAGGTATAGTTATGCCCTCCCTAGATGAGGATGTCCTGGTACTCAAGATGAAAAATGGATACAACGTAGGTATCTCCAAGAGACGTATAGTATCCATAGAGAAGATCGAGGGTGGAAAAACCCCTACCTATAGAAGACCAGGGTTATCCCTTGAGAGGAGGGAGGGTCTAAAGAACATCTCCATCCTGTCCACTGGGGGTACTGTTGCATCCAGGGTGGATTACAACACTGGAGCAGTTCATCCCGCATTTACAGCAGAGGATCTAATACTTACATATCCAGAGCTGTTGGAGATGGGCAATATATCTGCCAGGTCACTTATGAATATACTCAGTGAGAACATCCTCCCCCTTCACTGGAAGAGGATGGCAGAGGAGATAAAGAGAGAGGTGGAAGGTGGGGCAGAGGGTATAGTCATAACCCATGGTACAGATACCATGCACTACACTGCAGCTGCACTCTCCTTTATGCTAGATACCAATATACCTGTTGTACTTGTAGGTGCCCAGAGAAGTAGCGATAGACCCTCCTCAGACGCCCCTTTGAATCTCCTCTCTGGGGTACTAGCTGCCACTGAACCTATAAGGGGAGTCTACGTGGTTATGCACGGGGAGAGTGGAGATACCTTTACCTACCTTCACGAGGGTGTAAAGGTTAGAAAGTGCCATACCTCAAGGAGGGATGCCTTTAGATCTATAAACACCATACCCCTTGCAAAGATATATCCAACTTCGGGGAGGGTAGAGTATCTAAGAGAGGTGGAGAAGGTAGAGGGGGAAGACCCTAGAATTGAGATAAACACCAACTTGGAGGAGAAGGTGACCCTGTTAAAGGTATATCCAGGGATGGATGGGGAGATAATCGACTACTACGTGGATAGGGGGTATAGGGGTATCCTCCTGGAGGGTACAGGTTTGGGACATGCCCCAGAGACTATCTTTGACAACATAAAGTACGCCATAGACAGTGGACTCCTGGTGGCCATGGCCTCCCAGTGTATAAATGGAAGGGTTAACATGAATGTATACTCCAACGGTAGGAAACTTCTAAAGTTAGGGGTAGTACCCTGCGAGGATATGCATCCCGAGGTGGCACTGGTTAAGATGATGTACCTCCTTGGAAACTACCCCCTAGAGGAGGCCAAGAGACTACTAACTATAAACCTCAGGGGGGAGATAAAACCCTCTACAAGGTTTGACTGCTACTAAGCCTGTGACAAAAATTTTATATATTAATACTGCAATAGGAGAGATGACAATAAGAATAGACTTTTTATTTTCCCTTATTTTTATTGTTTTTTCTATTTTTCAAAACATTAATTAGGTGATAGATTGCCTAAGTTTAAGGTAGTTGTATCTGATGATGAGGGGAAATCCTATCAGTTGGAGGTTGAGACCTCTGCACTAATTGGTAAGAAGATAGGGGATGTTATAGATGGATCCCTTATAGGTTTAGATGGATACAAGTTAAAGATAACAGGGGGATCTGATAAGTGTGGTTTCCCTATGAGGCCTGATATTCCAGGTACAGGTGTTAAGAGGGTACTGCTAAGTAAAGGTCCTGGGTACAGACCAAAGGAGAAAGGTGTAAGGAAGAGAAAGAGTGTAAGAGGCAATACAATCTCCGAGGATATCGTTCAGGTAAATACCAAGGTTGTAGAGTATGGTGACAAGCCTATTGCAGAGTTGATAGGTCAGGGTTAATCTCCCAATATTAAAAAATCCTGGGGGTGAGAGGGTGTTTAAGCCTAAGAAACTTACTCCAGAGGAGAAGTTAAAACAGATTGCCCAGATGTTGGACAACATTATAAACGACACCACAGTTCCAAGAAACATAAGGGCTGCAGCACAGAATGCCAAGGAGGCTATTTTAAATGAGAAGGAGGAGTATATAGTAAGAAGCGCCACTGCAATACAGTACCTGGACGATATCAGTGACGATCCAAATATGCCCCTCCATACAAGAACCCAGATCTGGAGTATAGTCAGTGCCCTGGAGACTGTAAAAGATGAGTAAGGACGTTTAACTTTGCAACCTCCTCAACAACCTCTATTTTTATATAGGCCTCCTTTAAATCCCTTCCCAGGGCTACTACTCCATGGTTTTTAAGGACTATTACATCCCCCTTCCTCCTGGACACCTCCCTGGCTAACTCCTCACTCCCTGCCTCTAGGTAGGGGAGGTAACATATCTTTTTTATGAGGTTCTTAGATTCAGGAGTTATTAACTCGATCTCCCTCTCAAGTACTGAGAGGGCCAGGGTATAGGGGGAGTGGGTATGTACTACACTCTTTACATCTTCTCTACTTCTGTAGATAGCTAGGTGCATCTTCAACTCTGAGGAGGGGTTACCCCTTATAATATTACCCTCCATATCTATAACAGCGATATCCTCCTCCCTTAGCCATCCCAGGATAGAGCCTGTAGGGGTGATGTATACCCTATCCCCCTCTCGTATACTTACGTTACCTCCACTACCTACCACGTACCTCCTCTCATAGAGGAGATGACATACTCTTACAAAATCCTTAAGATCCATGGTGTCTACCTGTACTCCTTTTTCACATAGGAGAGGTACTCCTTTAAGATAAATGGGAAGTCCTTTGCCTTAACAAACCTTAGACCTAGACGTTGAGCCCACTTTTCAATACCTTCATCACTGGCTACAACTGCTGCATCTAACTCCTTTGCAAGGAGTAGTACATCTAAGTCAGGGGCGCTGTCCAGGGTTCCAGTTCTAAGAGCATTTCTATACTTACTTCTAAAGGTGTTTACAGTTTTAGAGAGTACTGTGTTGATCAGCTCCCTTCTGTCCTCCTCCCTCTCCCTTGCAAGGTTGTACATCTCCTCTGCAGTTTCATGCATTGCACTCTCACTTAACCTCATACCCTTGTTTATCCTCTCCCTCAAATCCTTTATATACTCGTAGAGTATCTCTGCAGGGAGTTTTATCTCGTATCTATTTGGGGTCTTCTTTACCAGCCAGGTGTCCACCTTTATTATAATCTCCTCAGGACATCCCTCCCTCTTAAGGAAACCTATCAATTCGTTGTATACACTTGGATAGGGTATGTGACAGGATATATCCAGGTATATTCTAGATTGGGCGATAAGGTCCAGTATCTTCTCTGCACACTCGGTAATTGTAGAGACATTTAGAGACTTTCTCACTTCACTATCTGTGATGGCAGTGGTATCTAGGCAGAACCTCTGTTTCTTCAAGGTATTTCCCCTCCA
>DQVW01000102.1 GCA_015661555.1 Methanothermococcus okinawensis | reverse complement strand
CCTTTCCAACGAGTCCATAGCGAGATTTTGGAAGGGTACGAATTTCGAACGACCCCCAGAATTTCACACTATAAGTGAAAATTGAGGGGGTTGATTTATATAGTAGTGCAAAAATCTGGGGGGTACGAATTTCGTCAAAAAATTCAGACATGGTCACCAAACCCCCCATGTCCAACAACCTAGGGTCAATTTTGCACAATAGTGCAAAAATCAGGGGGGTACGAATTTCGGCAAAAATTTAAGACAAGGTAACCAAACCCCCCATACTCAACAACCTACTTAACCTCTCAAAGTCCCCATACTCAAAAAGAATATCAACAACCCTGTACCCGATATTGGGGTACTTAAACCCCAAGGGGTACAGGGAAAGTTAATGTTGCTGCCTATAAAACAGTCCTAACGAGATCTATCCCATCATAGACTTCCCATACTTCTCCACATTTCTCTTATGAGAGTTTCTTCCTATTGAAAAAAGAGTTTTATAAGGAGAATAATATCAAACATTAAGATATATCTAGATCTCTTTGAGGATTGATAAAATTGGAAAGGTGATCCCTTGAAGATAAAGCCAGAGTGTGCAACCTGTATTGTGAGGCAGGTTGTAGATGCTGCCAAGGAGATATCCAGGGAGGAAGAGGTACAGTTTAAATTGATAAGTGATTCCCTCTCATGTATAAAGGAGGTTTATGGTCCTAAGGCCGTTCCAGCCTGGATGGGGACTAAGGTACATAGATATATTAAAAAAATAAGTGGTAACCAGGATCCCTATAGACGTCTAAAAGAGAGGGCGAATAAATTGGCTATGAGATACCTCAAAAACATAGAGGGGGATTTAAAAAAGTACGATACTAAACCTCCAATGGAGAGGTTAAGGTATAAGGTAAAGCTGGCCATAGCTGGAAATGTAATAGATTTTGGACCCTACAGTACAGATGTGGATATAGACAAGAAGTTTAGAGAAACGTTAGAGAGGGATTTAAGGATTGATAACAGTAGGGAGTTACTTCAAGATCTAAGGGAACACCAGAGAATACTCTACCTCTGTGATAACGCAGGTGAGATCCTCTTTGACAAGATACTCCTTGAGGAGTTAAAGGGATACTGTGAGGTTGTAGCCGCTGTGAAGGGAGGCCCTATACTAAATGACGCCACCCTAGAGGATGCTAAATATGTAGGCCTTGACAAGGTGGTGAAGGTTATTACAACGGGATGTGATGCCATAGGTGTTAACTTCCAGGAGGCTTCCCAGGAGTTTTTAAGGGAGTTTGAAAGGGCAGATATAGTTATCGCCAAGGGTATGGGCAACTTTGAAAGTTTAACTGAGTACTCTATAGAGAAACCTGTCTACTATATCTTTAAAGCTAAATGTCCTCCTGTAGCTCAATTCCTAGATGTTGAGGTTGGAGACAACATACTTCTAAAATCCTAATCCTTAACTATCATAGTTCCAATACCCTCCTCTGTAAATATCTCTAGGAGGATGGAGTGGGGTATCCTACCGTTTATAATGTGGACGCTCTCCACACCTTTTTTTAGGGCGCTTATACAGGCCTTAACCTTTGGTATCATACCTCCAGAGATCACACCCTCTCTTATTAACTCCTCCGCCTCTGAAACTGTAAGCTTCTTAAAGAGGGTGGAGGGGTCATTTACATCCTCCATAACTCCATCTACATCTGTTATCATTATCAACTTCTTTGCCCCAATAGCTGCAGCGAGATCCCCTGCAACAATATCTGCATTTAGGTTGAATACCTCACCCTCCTCCCCTATACCAATTGGAGATATTACAGGGATGTACTTCTTCTCCAGCAGTATATCTATCAATTCAGTGTTTATCTTCTCCACCTCACCTACTTTACCTAGGTCCACCTCTATCTTTTTGTTATCCTTTATAATATACTCCTTCTTCTTTCTAGCCTTTATTAGGTATCCTGATTTTCCCGAGAGACCTATGGCCTTACCCCCGTACTTTCCAAGTTTTGATACGATGTCACCGTTAATCTTCCCAACAAGTATCATCTTAACGATCTCCATAGTTTCCTCGTCAGTTACCCTCAACCCATGAATAAACTCAGGTTTCTTTCCCATCTTCTTCATTGCAGCGTCTATTTCAGGACCACCTCCATGAACGACAACAGGGTTTAAACCTACAAATCTTAGAAGGACTATATCCTGTGCCACCCACTCTTTAGCCTTCTTATTTATCATGGCGTGGCCCCCGTACTTTATCACAATCTTCTGGTCTTGAAATTTACATATATAGGGTAGTGCCTCTACCAGTACCTCTGCCTTAAGTCTGTTATCTATCTCCATCCCTCTCACCTTTAAAACCCTTTAGAGGACATATGTACTCACACTCCCTACAGGATATACAGGAGTAGATGTCAACATCTACTATAAGGGACTTTATATAATCCTCTGGAGAGAAGATAGCTCTCATGGGACATAGATGGATACAGGTAAGACATAACTTACACCTGTCTTTCTCAATAGATATTTTATCTCCCTTAATGCCTATTGCACCTTCAGGGCAACCCCTTATACAGAGCCCACAGTGGTTACACCTATCCTCTAAAATAACAGGGGTTTCAGGCCTAGGTATCTCCTCCTTGATAACAGGAATTGTGCATACCAGTAGACAGTATCCACAGCCTGTACATCTCTCCCTGTCTACCTTGAACCTGTCCAAGGTTATGGCATCTGTGGGACACACCTCTATACACGCCCTACAGTTCTCACAGATAATCCCTCTAAATTTAAAGAGCTTTATAGCCCCTGTAGGACATACCTTACTACATAGACCACATCCTATACACTTACTTAGATCTGGATATACCTCCTCTGAAGTCTTTTTAGGTTTTTCCCTTTGCAGGAGGTGTTTTAATATTCTCCTCAAAATCCTTATACCGGGCACAACATCCCCTGTTTTAAAATATTTAAATATATTAATATAAAATAGTAAAAAAATAAAGCGCCCTGGTCGGGATTTGAACCCGAGTCACAGGAGTGACAGTCCTGTATGATAGGCCCGGCTACACCACCAGGGCAGGGAAAAGTGGCTGACGGCGTCGCCCCGTTCCCACCCAAGGGCAGTACTTGGGGCATCGCTGGAGGGCTTAATTTCCGAGTTCGGGACGGGATCGGAT
>DQVW01000080.1 GCA_015661555.1 Methanothermococcus okinawensis | reverse complement strand
CCAATATCAGGCACAGGGGAAGTTAATGTTGCTGCCTATAAAACAGCCCGTAACAACTTAGAAGATTATCCAGAAAAAGAGGGGCAACGACACAATTGCCCATATTAGAGGATTCCAGGAGAGCACTTTAGATCCATCTAAGGGGGGTATAGGGAGTAGGTTGAAGGCTGCCAGATAGAGGTTTATATACATTCCAAAGTAGAATATAAAGTAGAGGAGGTTGAAAGGGGGGAAAAACATAGATAGTATGTAAAATATAACAGCCATAAGTACATTGGAGAGGGGACCTGCAAGGGCAATTATACCCATTTCCTCTGAGGTTAAGTAGTCTTTGAAAATATAGACTGCCCCTGGGGCTACAAAGGTGAATCCTATCAGTATCTTTAGAATAAGCCCCAAAATCAACCCTTCAAACCATGCTCTAAACTCACTGTAGGCCCCAAAGTATCGTGCTACAGTTCTATGGGCCAACTCGTGGAAGATAAAACTACTACCTACAATGATTAGTGAAATAATAAACCTGTAGAGGAATGTTGGATCCTCAAGTATATGGAATCCCCTTCCAGGCCATGCAAAGATAAGGGCTATTGCAACTGTAGACACTGTTAGATCTCGGATCTCCTGAAGAGAAAAATGAAAGATATTGTAATTCATCATGTTACCACTTTAGAATCCACTCTCTCTTAGTAACTCCCAGATAACCTTATCTACACTAACCTTACTCACTGGGGAGGGGAAGGTATCTGTACCTATTACCTCACTGGCACCACTTGTGTAAAGTTTGTTGAGGGCATCCCCAATGAGGACTGGGTGCACACAGGCCACAATTACATCCCCTGCTCCCTGTTCCTTCAACATCTTGATAGCAGTTGCTACCGTCCCCCCTGTAGATATGATATCATCCACAATAAGTACATCTCTACCTTCTACATGTAGATTCTTAGGGGCTACCTTTATCTCTGTAGGGGTTATCCTGGTTTTTTCCAGATAGTCGTAATCACAGCCTATAACTTCGGCAGCCTCCCTGGCTAACTCTATAGCCCCAGTATCGGGAGAGAGTACAACTGGATTATTTAGCCTATCCTTTACATAACTTGCCAACTCCTTGACAGCACTCCCACATATAAAGGGTACTTCAAAGAAAGACTTTATATGGGTCTCATGGGGGTTTATTGTAATGACCCTGTCAAAGAGTTGGGAGTACACCTTGGCAAGCACCCTGATACTTATAGGCTCCCCAGGGTTGAACTTTTTATCCTGTCTTGTATAGGCCAGATAGGAGGCAACCAAGGTTACAGATCTAGCCCCCTCATCCCTAAGTATATCACTCATAAGTATGCTCTCTACTACAGCGTCATTTTGATCTCTCTGACTCTGGATAAAGACAACATCCTCGTTATCTATGGCCTCGTTATCTAGAACCCTTATGTATAACTCCCCATCTGGAAACCTTTTAAACTCTGTTCTCAGAAGTTTGCAACCTGCCAACTTCGATACCCTGTATGCTAGCTCCTGGGCCTTTTCCCCTGGTACTACTATCATTACAACCACCTTTAAAGCTTATATTTTAATTACTATGAAAATTGTTACACATAGATAAAAATTTTGGTGAAAATTATGGAGGATGTAGAAAAGACCGTGGATAAATTGATCAACTTTATTAGGGACGTTGTAAAAAGAGCCAATGCCAAAGGTGTAGTGGTTGGACTAAGTGGAGGTATAGACAGTTCCCTTGTAGCTACCCTCTGTGTAAAGGCCCTTGGAAGGGATAGGGTACTGGGGGTCATAATGCCTGAGAGGGACACAGATCCAAAGGATGTAGAAGATGCCAAGATGGTTGCGGAAAAACTAGGTATAAAATATGTTGTGTCTGACATTACAGATGTATTAAAGGCCTTTGGAGCTGGAGGTTACGTCCCTACAAGGGAGTTTGACAGAATAGCAGATGGAAATCTTAAGGCTAGGGTAAGGATGTGTATCCTCTACTACTTTGCAAATAAGAGAAAACTCCTTGTTGCAGGTACCTCCAATAAGTCGGAACTCTATATGGGATATGGAACTAAGTACGGGGATCTAGGTAGTGACTTCCTGGTTATAGGTAACCTCTTTAAAAGTGAGGTTAGGGAGTTGGCAAGATATCTAGGAGTACCTCAGGAGATCATAGATAAGCCCCCATCTGCAGGTCTTTGGAAAGGGCAGAGAGATGAGGATGAGTTGGGAATAACCTACGAGTTGCTAGATAAGATACTTGAAAGGATAGAGAGGGGAGAGGATAAGGAGAAGATAGCTAGGGATTTAAATGTTCCTCTCTCCCAGGTGGAGGAGATAATCGAGAGAATAGAGGCTAACAGACATAAGTTAGGTCCTATATTCCCTCCAGAGTAAAGATGGAAGGTGGGAACATCTACTTCCAGGAGTGTTACAGATACCTCTGTGCCTACTCAGATTATGAGGAGAGTGACTTCGTCATATTTGGAGTACCCTACGACGGCACAGCTACCTATAAACCTGGGGCGAGGTTTGGACCTGATGAGGTGAGAAGGGCCTCCTGGGTGTTGGAGACCTACAGCCCAAATCTAAGGAGGGATCTAACCCAGGTTAAGATAGCAGATTTGGATAACGTTATAATAGAGGGGGATCAGAGAGAGATCCTAGAGAGGATCTACAGGGCAGCCCTTGGGATTATGAGGGATGGGAAGAAGGTGGTGGTAATAGGGGGAGATCACTCCATCACATATCCCTTAGTTAAAGCTGCAAAGGAGGCATATGGGGATTTAGTACTTGTTCACTTCGATGCCCACTGTGATCTAAGGGAGGAGTACCTGGGAAATAGATACTCTCACGCCTCAGTTATAAGGAGATGTTACGAGGTTACAGGGGACATATACCAATTTGGTATTAGAAGTGGAGAAAGAGAGGAGTGGGAATTCGCCTGGAGTAATACCCATATATTCACTAAGTTACCAGGGGAAAAGGAGATCCAGGAGATTAGATCCCTGGGTAAGCCAGTTTACATTACCATAGATATAGACGTGCTAGATCCTGCCTATGCCCCTGGAACTGGTACTCCAGAGCCCTGTGGATACTCCACAAAGGAGTTGATAGATACCCTCTATCTCTTCAGAGACCTGAGAGATAAAATAGTAGGCTTCGATATTGTAGAGGTGTCCCCACCCTGTGATATAAACAGTGTTACCTCCATCACCGCTGCAAAGATTATAAGGGAACTTATACTCACCCTTGGGAGGTGAGATTTCTATACCTATGGATCCTCCTTGCTAGAAGTGCTGCAAAGGACGCTGCACCGAAACCGTTGTCTATATTTACCACCACCAAGCCTGGGACACAGGAGGTTAGCATAGAGTAGAGAGCAGATTTACCATCCTTTCCAACGCCATATCCCACAGATACGGGAACACCAATTACAGGAATATCCACTAAACTTGCCACGAGGGAAGGTAGTGCCCCCTCCATCCCAGCCACAACTATAATACAACATACATCCTCCTCTATCATCCTCTTCAAGGGTCCAAAGAGTCTATGTATACCAGCTATACCTACGTCGTAGGAGTGTATCACCTTACAACCTAGAAACTCCCCTGTAACCCTTACCTCCTCAGCTACAGGGATATCACTAGTACCTGCAGCTAGGAGACCTATCTTTCCATAGATCTTCTGTTTGAAGTCCCTCCTTTTAAGTACTACTGTAGAGGCCTTAGGATTGACAAGGAACTGGTAATCCTGGATATTGAAATTTTTAACAATCTTCTCCTTCTCCCTCTCCAGTCTCAGGATATGTTCTCTCCTAACCTTTGTTGCAAGGGCTATGCCCCTCTCCTCTGCAACCCTCTTCAACGCCAGAATTACATCTTCAAAATCCTTGTTTCTGGCGTATATCACCTCTGGAATCCCTGACCTTAACTCCCTGGAGATATCTAACTTAATCCTCCCCTCTATCTCTTCAATCTGATAGATCTTCAGAAGGGTTTCAGCCTCCTCAAGGGAGATTCTCTTCTCCACCAGATCCTTTAAGATATCCCTTATCTTCATAATAACCTCCTTAATTTAGAAGAAGTGAAACCTCAGAGCTCATACGGATCATCATCTATTCAGTTTGAGATCCTCATCATCGGTTTTTACATCTTTTAAAGGCCTCTTCAGGGGTTCTCCTCTCTAAACCTAGGTACTTAGCCACAAGTAGACCGTACTTTATATACTTCTCCTCAGGGGGAAGGTCTCCTACAAACATACCAGGACATCTCTCTAGAAACCAGGGGTCGTATGTCAGTACCAACTGACCATCTACCATCTGGATGGAGTAGGGACGTAACCTACATATCAGGGGTCTCACTGGATATATGGAGCACCTGTTACCCTTCAAAAATGTACACCTATTTTTAACACCCTTTAACTCTCCTACGGTACCGTTGAAGTAATTTACGTACCTCTTTACAAACTCTTTAAAGGGAATTTTCAAGTATCCACATATCCTGGCTATATCCTTTCTCGTTACAGTAGGGGGATCACAGCACCTTCCACACCTTCTACATACCCAGGAGATATTCCTAGTATCTACCTTAACCGTTTCCATCCTTTTCCCATAAAAATTTTTAATTTTAAATTAGACCTTATTTTATTAAAACTTATTTTGGTGATATGTTGGCAAAGATAATCGCTGTAAGTGGAAAGGGGGGAACTGGAAAAACCATGTTTTCCACATTTCTAGTAAAGGCCCTATCTAAGAGAAATAAGAATCTCCTTGTAATAGATGCAGATCCAGATTCCAACCTTCCAGAGACCCTCGGTGTAGAGGTGGAGAAAACCATAGGTGACATTAGGGAGGAGTTAAAGAAGTTGATAGAGGAGAATAAATTACCTCCAGGGGTGTCTAAACAGGAGTACCTCATGGGAAAGGTGTACGAGATTTTGGTGGAGACTGACAACTACGATCTCCTGGTGATGGGGAGGCCTGAAGGTAGTGGCTGCTACTGCAGTGTAAATAACTGGCTGAGACAGATAATAGACAACCTCTCCTCCTACTACGACTACGTGGTAATAGATACTGAGGCTGGACTGGAGCACCTAAGTAGGAGAACCACCCAGAACGTAGATACAATGATAGTGGTAACTGATCCTTCTAAGAGAGGTCTTGGAACTGCAAAGAGGATAAAGAAGCTGGCAGAGGAGTTAGACATTAAGTTTAAAAATATCTACGTGGTGGCAAACAAGGTGGATGAAAAAACCGCTGACATCGTAGAGAAATATGCCAGGGAACTTGGACTTAAGTTAATTGGAAAGTTACCCTACAGTGAGGAAATCGCCAGATACGATCTCCATGGCATACCCCTCTTTAACATAGATGAGAACAACGAGGTGTATAAGGAGGTAGAAAAAATAGTAGAGAGGTATATTTTAAAAGACTAATCCTCCTTCTTACCGTACTTCTCCAGTACCTTCAAGGCGTGGGGTAGTATATCCTCTAGAGGTCCAAAGCACATACTGTCTGCAGTACCAGTTAGGGCCCTGGGGTCCAATCTCTTCTCCATGTTGTTAATACCCTCCTCCCTCATCAACTCCAGTATTACACTCATGGCCTCATCTGCCATAGTCTGGGCAAAGTCTGCAGGTGCTCCCAGGATGTTTACAACTGCATCCCTGTAGGCTAACAAACCTGCATAGACTATGGCTGTAACTGCAGATCCCATATCACATACTGGGCTTATGAGGTTTGCCGGTAATCTGTAGGCGTTACCCCTTGCAATCTTTGCCATGTTGTAAATTCTATCCAGTGCCTCCTCAGATGCAAAGCCCTCTGCCAGGAATACCTGCCCCTTCATCTCAGGTACTGTCCCTGGGTGATAGGAGGTAATGTTTAAATCCTCCCTTCCCAGGTCTTTAAATATCTGGGCAAACTTTGGGGTGGAGATGGTACAGGCATGGGTTACTATAGCTCCCTCCTCTATAGCATCGGCAAATTTTTTGATTATACCAGGCTGACTCTTGCCCTTTGGTAACCAGGTTATTACAATATCTGCACCACTTACAGCCTCCCTGTCGTCGGAGGTTGTCTTTAGTCCAACATCCTCTGGGTGTACAAGGTGGATACAGGCCTTTGGTGGTTTTGGTAATTCCTTGGCCTTCTCCAGTACAGCCTTTCTAATGGCTGGCATTATCTTTTCAGGGTCTCCAGATAGGTGGGCCTCTATAACCTCCTGTGGGTCAAATTCGTCTATTACAACGAGACCTGGATCCTCTGAGAAGCAGGGATCTGAAAGTACAATCTCATCAACCTCTGGGACTAGGTGAAGTAGTTCTGCTCCGTAGGTAACTGAGGAGTGGGTCAGGGCAATCTCTGGCTTATCTACCTTATTTGCCACCTCGACAGCCCTTGCAAAGTTTGTAATTCCTGAGGCAGCATGGGTTCTATAGCACCCTGCTCCCAGTATAGCGATCTTCATAGCCTCACCTATTCTCTTGTCAATCTAGATTTCTATTGAAGTTGTTATAAAAAGTTGTCGTTTTGGAATTATTGAAATAGCTATTAGAAAAATTAAAATACCATATTTGATAAGTTAATAGTCATAGATTTAAATCTATGAATATATCTTTCTATAAAAAAATGGAGCCAGGGGAGGGATTTGAACCCTCCTAAAGCGGATCTGCAGTCCGCCGCCTAACCAGGCTAGACTACCCTGGCTCTACCCCAAGATATCCATTTAGGGTAGTATTAGCATCTTATATATAAACTTTTCGGTCACAGGAGGAGATAGTAATAAATAAATCCACTTTTAAAAAAATACTTCAAAGATCTACTAAGGGGTTACTATGACGGAGTACGACTTTAAAATAGAGTACAGACCAGCCTACTCCCTGTTGAAGGTGAACCTTAAGGATCAAAGTATAATAGCAGAAACAGGTGCTATGGTCTATATGTCCAAAGGTATTGAGATAGATACCAATATAAAAGGGGGGTTAATGGGGGCGTTAAAGAGGATGGTAGTAGGGGAGAGTCTCTTTTTAAACAGGTTTCATGGAACAGGTACCTTGGCCCTAGCTCCAAACTATGTAGGGGATATTGTCCATCACAGATTGGACGGTACTCTCTATGTACAAAGTGGTGCCTATCTAGCCTCCTCTCCTGACGTGGAGATAGGTACTAAACTTGGAGACCTGAAGATGATATTTGGTGGAATGGGACTCTTCCTTATGAAACTTGAAGGTAAGGGGGACGTGTTTCTCTCCTCCTTTGGAGCCCTTGAAACTATAGAGTTGGAGGACGAGGAGATT
Organism: Methanothermococcus okinawensis; assembly: GCA_015661555.1. Lineage (GTDB taxonomy): Archaea > AGJL01 > Methanococci > Methanococcales > Methanococcaceae > Methanofervidicoccus > Methanofervidicoccus okinawensis_B. The sequence continues at coordinate 13,737 of DQVW01000080.1, read as the reverse complement.
ATAGTGGATAATGGAAACCTGGTAGGGTTTACAGAGGGGCTTGAGTACTCCCTGAAGAGAGTAGGGGGTTTAAAGGCTGCCATCTTCAGTGGGGAGAACAGGGTATACGAGTTTAGAGGGACAGGTAAGATATTTATCCAAACTAGGAATATCTTGGAATTTGGAAGATTCATATCTGAACATATTGTTGGCAACAATCGTTAAAACCTTCAGAAGGTATTGGGCAACGTAACCTGTTCCAATCCCCTCGTGGGTGAACGGCGATTGGAATCTTTACCTCTTTTTTCTATAGGGTTTGATACTCTCCATAAACCTAAATTTTATATACATAGGGTGTAGCGGGATATCCTCAACATTTTCGTTATGGGGTTCTACCTTAACCACTATGGCCCTAGTTTTATTATCTTTAAGAGCCTCCTCTATCACCCTTCTCAAATCCCCCTCCTGGGACACCTCTATAGCCTCTATTCCACAGGCTCTAGCTATCTTGCATAAACTGATACGCTCTGTATGGGTTCTCTGATTACCTGTTGATCCATAGGCTGAGTTATCAACTATATAGAGAAGAAGGTTATCTGGTTGTGTATACCCTATGGTTGACAAGGTTCCCAGATTCATAAGTAGAGATCCATCCCCCTCTATAGCTATGACCTTCTTATCTAGAGATAGGGCTAAACCTAGAGCTATTGAGGAGCAAAGACCCATAGAACCTAACATATAGAAATTCTCAGGTCTATCTCTTATGTGATACAACTCTTTACTGGGGAATCCTAGATTGCACACTACTACCTCATCCCTTACATACTCCATCAGTATCCTTATTGCATCTACCCTCCTTAGCATGATGACCACCTTAATCCCTGTACCTCTCAACTATCTCCCTAAGATTAAAGGTGCCCCTGTGTATCCCTGTACCTATTAGTACACCCTGGATACCCATATGGTAGCACCTCTCAAGATCCTTCTCATCCCTAACCCCCCCGCCTACATAGAGGGGATTCTCTACCTCCCTCATCACCTCCTCCACTAGCTTCCAATTTATACCCCTCTGACTACCTACAGAGGATATATCCAGTACTATTATAGGGGTGGATCTATTCAATTCTCCTACTATATCCTCCAAGGTATACCCCCTAGGGCTTAACAATCTACCATTCTTAAAATCTAGGCTAAGTACAACATCCCTCTCTCTCAGCAGATCTAGATCCTCCAAGGTTTCCGTTCCAAGGACAATCTCGTTGCATATATTAAGGGATCTCAGGTTTTCAAATTCCAACCTAGAGGTAACACCTCCATCTAATATCTTGTATCCCTCTATCCTCCCAATTATATGGAAGTTGTTACCCCTCCTCATAATAGCGTCTAAGTCTGCTATGTATACCTTCTCAGCCCCCTCCTCCCTGTATCTCCTTGCCACCTCTAAGGGATCTGAGGAGTTACACAACACCGTCTTTAGAGGCCTGTAATTCTTCCTGTCTCCACCTCTACCTTGGACAGCCATACCATCCATTATATCCAGTACTGGTATTATCTCCATAACTATCCCAGTTATTTTTATAATTCCCAGTAATGATAGTAATTCAGGTGGCACTTATGATAAAGAATGTAAACATAGGGATATTTGGGCATATAGACCATGGGAAGACCACCTTGGCAAAGGTCCTAACAGAGGTACCCTCAACATCCTCCCTGGATAGATTGCCAGAATCTAAGAGGAGAGGTATTACTATAGACCTTGGGTTCTCCTTCTTTCGTTTGGGGGATTATCTCATTACCCTGGTAGATGCCCCTGGACATGCAGATCTTATAAGGGCAGTAGTTGGTGCGGTAGAGATTATAGATCTAGCCCTTCTAGTAGTAGATGCCAAAGAGGGACCTAAGACTCAAACTGGAGAGCACCTCCTCATACTGGACTTCTTCAACATACCAACTATAGTGGTTATAAACAAGGTAGATATAGCTTCTCAGGAGGAAGTGGAGAGAACTGAAAGGTTTATGAGGGCCATACTTAACTCCACGGAGAATTTAAAGGACAGTAAAATAGTTAAGATATCTGCAAAGGAGGGTATTGGGATAGAGGAGTTGAAGGATACTATTAGGGAGATGTTGGAAAATATGGAGATAGTAAGAAATACTGAAGACTTCTTTAAGATGCCCATAGATCATGCCTTTCCAATAAAGGGTATAGGTACAGTAGTTACAGGTACTGTACTTAAGGGAAGGGTAAAGGTGGGAGATGAGTTGAAGGTACTACCGATGGATACCACTGTAAAGGTTAAAAGTATTCAAAGATGTAAGGAGGATGTAGAGGAGGCCTCTGCAGGGGATAGGATAGGTATGGCTCTTCAGGGGGTAGATGCAAAGGAGTTATTTAGAGGATGTGTCCTTACCTCCCTAGATACTAGGTTGAAGGTTGTAGATAGTGTTGTGGCTAGGGTAGAGGTGTCCCCTCTATTTAAGTATCCCCTAAAACCTAGGATGAGAGTACATCTAAATATAGGGATGCTAGTAGTACCTGCGAGAATAATCCCCTTTAAAAGGATGGAGATGGAGAACATCATCCTAAGGGAAGTTAAAGGGGGTGAGAAATGCTACTGTGTATTTCAACTGGAGGAGAGGGCTGTGGCGGAGGTAGGGGAGAATATACTTATAACCAGGCTGGACTTGCCACCAACAACCTTGAGGATATGTGGTAAAGGGGAGATAGTAGATTTCAAGGAGGTTGAGGAGTTGAATATTAAAAGGGTGGTCTCCAAGGTGGGAAGGATTAAGATAGATAAAAGTAGGGTACTTGTTGTAGGCCTGGCCAACTCCAAAGAAGAAGCTGAGAGGCTTATTGGGCAGGAGATAGAGGTCCCTGAAAAAAATATCAGGGGACAATTAAAGGGTACCTTTGGAACTAAAGGTTATCTAGTGGCAGAATTTAATGGGAAGGTGGAGAATGGGGACGAGGTGCTCCTTAGGAGGCTGATAAGGTGGAGATGAGGAAGGGGAGATTGATTGAAACACCTTCAAAGGTTATACTCTTTGGAGAACATGCAGTAGTAGAGGGTTACGGTGCCATCTCCATGGCGATAGATCTTAAAACTAGGGGAAGGATCTCCAGTAGTGAGGGGGAAGTAGTTGTGGATCTGAAGAACCTGGGAAAGTTACTCACCCTGAGTATGGAGGACATCCCTAAAATAAATCTGGGAGATTACGACCCTGATGTGAGATACGTTCTATGTGCCCTTAAATCTACAATGAGTTATCTGAGGGAAAGAGGGTATGAAGATCTTAAACCATTTAAGTTGGAGATATCCTCAAAGATACCTGTAAGTTGTGGATTGGGATCCTCTGCCTCTGTGGTAGTAACCACTGTGAAGTCTTTTCTACATGCCAACAACATTCAACTCCCAAGGGATGAGTTGTGTAGGATATGTTTCTCAGTTGAGAAGGAGGTACAGGGTAGAGCCAGTGTTACAGATACTGCCACAGTTATCTACAACAGTGTTTTAAAAATTGAAAATAGTAATAATTTTAAGGTTTTGAAGGGCACTAAACTCTACAACCTCCTAAAGAGATGTCACTTCTTAGTGGTTCATGTTGAGAGGAGGAGGAAGAAAACTGCTGAACTTGTTAAGGAGGTTGCAAAACATCCCAGGAAGGATGAGATATTTAGATCTATAGGGGAAATAGTGAACCTAGTTGAGGAGGTATCTACAGAGGAGGAGTTAGGGAATTTGATGGTAAAAAACCACAGGTTACTTAGGGATTTAGGGGTTTCCACTAGAAAGATAGATAGGGTTGTGGAGTTAGGTAGTAAATATGGATACGGTGCAAAACTCTCAGGTGCAGGTGGTGGAGGGGTTGTTGTAATACTTGTTGAGGAGGATAGGAGGGAAAGACTTTTGAAGTCTCTAAGGGATTTGAAGGTTTTAGATGTATTTCAGTGTAAGGTGGATGCAAAATCATAAAAACATTCCACTTATAAACCTCCAGGTCCTCTCATCTCCAGGTTCTCTGAAAATCCTCTCAGTTTCACCTATCTCAACGATCTCCCCTTTCTCCATATAGGCCAGTTTATTTGAGAGCCTCCTAGCCTGGAGAAGGTCGTGGGTTGTAAATATCACAGTTTTTCCCCTCTTAATCAACTCCCTTATAGCATCCTCTACCACTTTAACGTTCTCTATATCTAGATTTGAGGTAGGTTCGTCAAAAACGTATGTATCTAGGTCTAACACCAGGGCCCTTGCTACGGCAACCCTCTGCTTCTCTCCACCACTTAATCTCCTGGCACCTCTATCTTTTAACTCCAAGATCCCGAGGGACTCCAATACCTCCTCCACCTTCTCCTGAATATACCTCTTACTGTACCCCCTAACCTTTAACCCATAGGCTATATTTTCAAAGACTGTGGTTCTAAACATTACAGGGTTTTGAAAGACCATGGTTATACACTTCCTTACCCTCCCTGGGTCTCTCTTAACATCTATACCCCTAAAGGTGTAAGCACCTTTGAAGTCAGTATCTAAGGCTGAGATTATTTTAAGCAAGGTGGTTTTTCCAGCTCCACTGTGACCTAAAATTGCCAGGGCCTCCCCCTTCTCCACCTTTAAATTCACATCCCTCAGAACCACCTTCTCCCCGAAGGTCTTAAAAACCCCCCTGAGAAGTATCATACCTCAATCCACCTTTTCTGTATATAGTTGACTACCATGGATATGAGGTAGACCAGAGAGAGGAGTATAATACCCAGTGCAATTGCCATACTTATCTCCCCCCTGGTAACGTACATCTGAATAGCTGTGGTCAACACCCTTGTATTCATCTCCCCTCCTTTTATGAAGATGTTCCCTCCAACCATGAGAGCTACTCCAAGTTCTGCAATGGCCCTGTTAAATGCAGTAATTAGAGACAGTAGTATGCCAGGGGAGGCCTCTTCAATAATCTTCACCATCATCTGGCTTTCATCTGCTCCCAAGGTTAAGGCCAGGTACTTTATATCCTCCTCTACACTTTCTATGGAGTTCACGGTAATACTTACCACGATAGGTAGAATAAGTACCATCTGGCCTAGACTTATACCTGTAGTTGTGTAAAGTAGATTTAGAAACCCTAAAGGTCCAGCAGGTGCTAAAAAGAGGTAGAGGATAAGTCCAAGTACTACGGTGGGAATACCCATCAATCCGTTAAAGATGGACTTTACAATCTCCTTGCCCTTGAAATCTGAGAGTCCTATAACAACCCCTGTGGGAACTCCTATTAATCCGGCGTAGAGGGTAGCCAATCCCGATACCTTTATACTTCGAAGAAGTATATCGTAAAGTTCAGGATCTCCACTAAATATAAGTTTAAAGGCTTCAAAAAGCCCCTGAAGTATATAGTCCCAGGCCATGCTATCACTCTTCTACAACGTCTTCAACATCCTCCCTCTTAAACTCGAAGAAGGTGAGATCCTCCCCGTATCTAAACCTCCTGGGACACTCAGTTAGAACCTCTCCATCCTCTATAAATCCATACCTCAGTATCCAGGTGAAGAGGGGTTTCTCCCTACTTTCAAGTACCTCTACAACAGGGTGGAACAGGGGCTTTCCAAACTCCTCCCTACCAAACTCTCCAATTACTCTCTGTCCCTCCTCTCCAGTTAACCACCTGGCCAGGAAAATAGCATCTTTGTAATTTTTCCTATACCTCTCAGGGTTTACCACTATAATACTGTAGATATTTATTAACTCACTGCCCCTATCCACAAGGATATCCAGGTTATTTACAATGCCTTTTTTACTGTATTTAAGATAGGTTGCCCTATCTGAGAGGGTATAGCCTTTCTTGGCATCGGTTATCTTGAGGGTCTCACCCATCCCAGACCCTGTCCTGTACACCCACCCCTCATTTTTTATCTCGGAGTAGTTATACCCTGCCAACCTCCAGAGGTTTATCTCCTTGGTGTTAGTTCCTGAGCCGTCATCCCTTGTTATCCATATCACTTTACCCTCCCTTCCAGCCTCTGCAATCCTCTTAAGGGCCTCAACTGGTGGAAGTCCTCTAATACCTGCAGGGTCATCTCTAGGACCTACAATGACAAAGAAGTTGTATGCAAAGACCTTTCTATTCACCCCGTAACCTTCCTCCATAAATTCCAACTCCTTACTCCTGGCATGTACTATGATGGCATCACATACTCCATTTTTAGCATCCTCAATAGCTGCTCCAGTTCCCTTTGGAATAAACCTTAGCTCTATGTTGTACTCTTTCTTAAATATCTCTCCTATAACATCTAGGAATCCAGTGTCGTATAGGCTTGTTGTAGTGGAGATTGTAAGATGCCTAACTTTACTTTGGGTTTGATAGTTGTAGAGAATAAGACCTCCTGTAATCAGTACTATCACTCCCAATACCGCCAGTATCACCCTGTTCATACTACCCCTACGTTAATTGAATTTGATTAACAACAATAATAAAGTTAATACATATTGCTATTTATAAATGGCATATTGGATCTTAGTGGAAAAATTTAAAATCCATTTTAAAATCGTACAAAAAATAGATATATCGGGACGAAATGCGGATAATTAAGTTAATATAGGTGGAACAGTATTAAAGTTAACTGTAAAAAGTCCAAAAGGTGGTAATGTGAAGGCAGACGCCGTTAAGATAGCAGATGGGGTATACTGGGTAGGAGTACTGGACTGGGACATCAGGAAGTACCACGGATACACCTTGAAGGGTACAACCTACAACGCATACTTAGTATTTGGAGATGAGAAGGTTGCCATAATAGACAATACATACCCAGGAACCTCTGCCCAGATGTGGGGAAGAATCAAGGACGCCTTTGAAAAGGAGGGTAGAGAGTTCAAAATAGATGTAATAGTACAGAACCACGTAGAGAAGGACCACTCTGGAGCACTTCCAGAGATCCACAAGAAGTTCCCAGAGGCACCTATCTACTGTACAGAGGTTGCAATTGAGGGGTTGAAGAAACACTACCCATCCTTGAAGAATGCACCATTTAAGGCAGTAAAGTCCCTGGACAGTGTAGACCTTGGAGGCAAGACCCTTACATTCCTAGAGGCACCACTTCTCCACTGGCCAGACAGTATGTTCACCTTCTACAACGAAGGAGGAATACTCTTCCCAAACGATGCCTTTGGTCAGCACCTCTGTTACCCAGCACATATGAGGTTTGACAAGGACATCCCAGAGTACGTCCTAATGGATGCAAACAAGAAGTTCTACGCAAACCTGATTACACCACTCTCCAAGTTGGTACTTAAGAAGTTCAAAGAGGTTACCGACCTAGGTCTCCTAGAGAAGATAAAGATGATAGCTCCATCCCATGGACAGATATGGACAGAACCAATGAAGGTAATTGAGGCCTACCAGAACTTCGCCACTGGTAAGTGTAAGGACAAGGCTACAATAGTATACGACACCATGCACTACTCCACCCAGAAGATGGCCCACGCCTTTGCAGAGGGGCTAATGAGTGAAGGTATAGAGGTAGTAATGTACTACCTCCACGAGGACGAGAGAAGTGAAATTGTCAAGGACATCTTAGACAGTAAGGCAGTACTCTTTGGAGCACCAACAATCTACGACGAGCCATACCCATCAATGGGAGACCTGATATACTACCTGAGAGGATTGAAGTTCCACAGAACAGGGTTGAAGAGGCTATCCATAGTCTTTGGATCCATGGGAGGTAACGGTGGAGGAGTAGAGATACTCAAGAAGGAAGTAGAGGCCTGTGGCTTCAACGTAGTTGATACCTACGAGTTGTACTACGTCCCAACTGAGGAGGAGTTGGAGAAGTGTTACAACATGGGTAAGAGATTAGGAGCTAAGATAAAGGAGATGTAAAATCCCCTTATCTCTTTTTTTATCCAAACACTTATTAAAATTTTTAATTGTCGTTAATACTATTTTCAAGACCCTATCTATTTTATACCTTTACTATCTATCAAACCTTTTTTATAGAAATTTTCTAAGGGGATAGCTGTGGAAATAATAAAATGGTCCAAGGATCTAGAGACAGGTGTAGAGGCATTTGATGAAGAGCACAAGGTACTTATAGATACCATAAATCAGGTGTACTCCCTCATGAGGGAGGGGAAAAGAGAGGAAGCGAAGAAGATACTTATAGAGAAGGTAGCTGCCTATGCAGATAAACATTTTAAACATGAAGAGGAAGTGATGGAGAGGTACAACTATCCCAAGGATAGGTTAGAAGGACATAAAAAGATGCATCACTTCTTTGTCAACTACCTTATAGAGACCCTTCTCCCAGAGATTGAGAAGGGAAATGAGAAGAAGTTTAACGAGGCCTTGAACTTTATCGTTGGATGGTTAATTATGCATATAAAAAATATGGATGCAGATGGGTACGGCAAATGGTTTAGGGAGAAGGGCATAGAAGTGCCTGATAAGATGGTGGAGATCTAATTACTTCAGCTGTTCTAGAATGATTGCAGGACATATCTTTTTAATACCCTTTATTTTACCTAACTTGTCAAAGAGTATCTCAGATAGTTCCTTGCCGTCTCTTGCCCAGATCTCAGTCATGATCATATGATCGCCAGTGGAGGTCCATACCTTTTTTACCTCTTCAAATTCACAGAGTTTCCTGGCAACTGATAGGAAATCCTCTGGGTTGGTGTCAAACCCTGTTAGTGCAACTACGTTATATCCAATTTTTGCAGGATCTATCTCTGCCTTGTATCCCTTGATAATGCCCTCCTCCTCCATCCTTTTTATTCTCTTTCTTACGGAAGTCTCACTTGTTTCAAGTATCTTCGCAATCTCCGTATAGGATTTTCTACCATCCTTCATCAGTATTTCAAGTATCTTCATGTCCTTCTCATCCATAGTACCACGGATAACCTAATAATAAATAAAAGTAAATTCACAACTATTTATAAATTTTTTTATATGGTGATAACTTTGGTGGTGAAGATAGTTGTAGATAGGGAGAAATGTATAGGATGTGGAAGATGCTACGAGGTATGTCCAAAGGGTCCATTGATATGGAAAGTGGATAGGGATAAAAAGTACTACGCCTACGATACAAGATACTGCCACAACTGTAAGTTATGTACAGCTAGATGCCCTACCAACGCCATCTCTATAATTAAGGAGGGAGTTTAGTGATAGGCTATGGAGATCGTCGAGAGTTCAGAGACCTATAGGATATGCCATCCCAGGGAGACTTGGAGAAGGGTAAGTCCTATTCTCAGTGAGATAGGGGTTAAAGGGATGGAGAGGATAGATCATCTAGATAGACTGGGCATCCCTGTATATGCCCTGGAGAGGATAAGTGGGGAGGGGGTGGTCTATCACCTTGGGAAGGGACCTACAGATATTCAGGCTAAGGTTTCAGGGGCCATGGAGGCGATAGAGAGATACTCTGCAGAGTTAAAACCAGAGGATAAGGAGAGGCTTAAAGATAGACCTGAGAACCCCCTGGATATAAGGGAGTTAGTGTTACCCCTCGGGGTGTACAGATCCCCTGGGAGTAGGGGCGGTATCAGGTGGATAGAGGGGTTTGACCTTATAAAGGAGTGTACTGTGGAGGTACCTGCAGAGAGTGTATTCCACCCCTACAGGGGAAAACTATTTAGAAGTAATACAAATGGCATAGCCTCTGGCAACAACCTACACGAGGCTATCCTCCATGGAGCCCTTGAGGTGATAGAGAGGGATGCCTGGAGTATTGCAGAGCTCTCTGGCAACACCTATAGGAGGATAGATGTAGAGGGGGCTAAAAACCCCCTTATACATGAACTTTTAGAGAGGTTTGAAAGTGCCAGTGTAAATGTAGTGCTTAAGGATCTAACAAGTGATGTTGGTATTCCAACTGTGGGGGCTGTATGTGACGAGGAGGTATGGAGAGATCCTGCCCTCCTATGTATAGGAGTAGGGTGTCATCTTCACCCTGAGATTGCAGTTATCAGGGCTCTAACTGAGGTGGCTCAAAGTAGATCTACCCAACTTCATAACAGGAGAAAGGCTGCTGTAAGGGGAAGTATAGTAAGGAAGGTTGACTATGAGAGGATAAAGAGGATCCACAGGAGATGGTATGAGTGGAGGGAAACTGTAAAGATAGAGGATATGGAGAACTTTGCAAGTTACAACCTAAAGAGGGACCTTGAAAGGGTGAAGGAGAGGTTACTGGAGGCAGGTTTTGACAAACTTATATATGTAGATCTGAAGAGAACAGAGGTGGATACTGTAAGGGTTATAATACCTAGGATGGAGGTTTACTCCATAGACAGGGACAGGATATCCCCCTGGATAAAGGAGAGGATTAAAAGGATTAGAGGATAGTCACCTTCCCGTTGTTCCACTCAATATAGACATCACCCATCCTTGACATGTCCAGTATAGGTACCCTTCCAGGTGTTGGATGTATACCCATCTTCTTCTGGAACTCGGTCTGTTCCTGGAAGGTTCCACTGTTTACCATTACAGTACCTTTGTAGATACCGTAACCGTTGATGTGGATATGCCCGGCGTGGAATACATCAGGCTCCATATGGATAACTAGATAGTCAATATGTTCAGGGGCTATGGGACATCTACCTCCATAGGTTGGACATAGATGTCTCCTCTTTAACAGCTCCCTCATTATAGATGGGGGATCTGTATATTTGGCAGAGGGTATCTGTCCCACGATGTCGTCAAAACTTCTACCGTGGTATATTAGGAAGTCCAAACCATGCACATTTACATAACTAGGGTTGCCTATAAAGGTGACGTTGTCCAGGGAGTCAAATAACTTTAACACCTTCTTAGGTAGTGCAGGTTGAGGTTCTGCAGGTCTTACAGCGTCGTGGTTTCCCGGGGATATTATTATATGTATGTGCTCAGGTATCTCCTCAAGATAGGCTGCAACTTCGGCATACTGGGCCATAATATCAATCTCGTAGAGGTCCTCCTCCTGCCCTGGATATACACCTACCCCATCTATAAGGTCACCTGCTATGGAGATGTACTTCAACCTACTGACGATCTTCTCCTCAATACCCCTACTGATCTTACCGTTTAACAACTCTATGAACCTCTTAAAGGTCTTCCCCAGGAACTCTTTACTCCCCACATGTATATCAGATAGGAAGGCGGTGTATATCTTCTCCTCGATACTTCTAGGTGCCTTTGGAGTTATGTCCGGTCTTATACAGCTATCTGCAAATAGTATATCTCCACTGTTTGAGACGTAACCTATGAATCCAACAACCTCATCTAGTAGTATATCCTCAGGTAAATCTCCCCTTGCTATCTTGTCCCTCATAAGTATTACAGTAATGCTGGTTTTCTCATCCTCTATCTCCACCCTCTTATGTCCCTTCTTTGTAGTACCTATATCAGAGACCATCCCAACTACGAATACATCCCCCTTACCCTTCATCTTGTGTAACTTATCCAGGGGATAGGCCTTCCTCTTTACCTTTTTCTCTATCATACTCTTTATCCTTCTGTACCTGTCCCTGAAGTACTTTATAAAGTCCTCTATAGTACCCTCACATGTGGATTTACCTGTAACATCCCACTCCTCGTATACCTTTATTTTAGTCTCTATATCCCTGGCTATGTAGTTTATTCTACGGTTTACACTGTTTCTTATAGATTTTATCTCAGATAGTCTCTTTTTCCTCTCCTCCTCCATCTCATCTGAGGTATTCTGAGTTTCCTCCACAACCTCCTGTGATGTATCCTCGACAGTCTCACATCTATCTTCAGAGGGTGTACTCTCCACCACCTCCACTGTAGGGGAGGGTGTACTGTCCAGCACCTGGGTATCCTCCTCAAGGAATCCATCCCCTACGTAGTACTTGAGAAAGTTACAGTTCTGATAGGCCTTTACTATATCCTTCAGATTGTGACTTAAAAAGATGTTTAAAAAGTAGTCGTCTAGAAGTATGAAGGTATCGTTTATGTTTTTAAATTCCCTAACTTTCTCCAGTAGATTCTCCCTCTCCTCTGGAGACATATCGTTTATTCTCCTGTAGGACTCTGGAGTTAGAAGAACCTCAATATTTAAAAAATCCTCTAGCATAGTCTTCCCCTTTTAACTGGTAAAAAATAGGAGGAGAAATAATGACTCACTAATTATAAAAATTTTATCAAAAAATTAGTCTAAATCTACGTTGTAGAGTTTTTCAATGTTTTCCTTGTGTATCCTGTAAACACCCTCCTCGTTAATTATACCCATCTCTAAAAGCTTTCTCGTCCTTCTTGGAACTGTCTTTATCCCTAAAACTGCTCCAGGGCGTCTTAAATCGTCTATATAGTCAGTCTCCATTACAAACCTTAGGGATTTCTTTGCAGCCTCTACAACTGGTTTAGAGGCGATAATAGAGGGAAAAATTCCGTACTTCTCTCCCTCCAATACGTTATCTCCACAGTGATGTTTTATAACCTTTTCAGGGTTGAGACTTACAGATCTGGCCATATCTCTGAACTCCCTGAATTGCTCCTCAGATGCACTCTCCCCATGGATCTGGAGGGCGCATCCTATATCCCTAGCCATCTCCATACAGTATAGAAGGATCTCGTTGGAGACCCTCCATATCTCCTCACTTACTTTGAAGTGAGGCCTCCCCACCTCTCCAATACCCACTAAGAAGTCATACTCCTCTACAAGTTTACCTGCATAGTTTATGGCTTCTATTACCTTCTCCTTGATATAGTCTAAACTCTTCCCCCTCTCTGCCATGGTGGTGATTTCACAGGGGTGCACCCCTACCAGTCCAAATACTTTTACCCCCTCTACATTCTTCCTTATAGTCTCTATGTCTCTAATCAAGGTATCCATGGGGGTAGTTAGATCCCCAGTAAAAGAGGGTTTATTAAGTAGTATAAGTGTTTTTCCTCCGGCGCTTCTAAATATCTTGGCTACCTTTTCAGGGCCGTAGCCCCTCTTACCATCTACATGGATGTGGTTATCTGTTATAGGTAGGTTCTTTATATCCATATCCTTATCCCTAAAAAAGTATTTTTACTCCCTTCCCATAAATCTACATCCACATCTCCTACCTCCCCTATCAACCCTGTGGATGTAGTGGGCAGGGGCGCCACAGTGTGGACAGGTTTCAGGTTTTGGGACACCGTAGGGTATTTCAATTGTTTTCTGACAGTTGCTACATATGAATTTTTTCATCTCCATTTTATCCCTTACTCCTTCTTCTTTCTAATATTTTTCAACTCCTCCTCCAGCATCTTTAACTCCTCTTTTAAGTATCTTATCCTCTCCTCTAGGTACTTCTCCCTCTCCTCCTCGGGGATGTCTTCAAAGGATAGATCCCAGGGGTGGATCAATCTCCCCATCTCATCTAGGTAGAATGCGTGGGGACCACAACCACATCTACATGGTCCCACATATCTAAATCTACCAAATAACCTTGGAGCCAGGAAGTGTCTACACATTCTTCTGAAAAACCTTCTTCCAAACATCCTATCACCCCCTATTTCTTTCTAATAATGCACATATGCGTAATAATATATAAACTTTTCGGTCTTTAGGCTATAGATCTCCTGTATATAATTAGCGTATCCTTCGAAAATCTCCCATAGACGTCCTCCAGGCGCTCAAAATACTCCCCATCTATATACTCCCTTAACTCCCTTCCCAGGGGACCTACTAGTATATAGGTGAAGTACCCCCTGTATCTCTTTAATACCTCTGCCAATTTTCTACTATCTATCTCCTCACAGGTACATCCAAAATCCCCACCTATTATCACAACTCCTTCCTTG
>DQVW01000038.1 GCA_015661555.1 Methanothermococcus okinawensis | reverse complement strand
TCCTTAGTCTCTGTAAGTATTACAGTATCTACTATCCCCCTCTCCCCATGTCTCACTGTAACAGATGTATCCCTCCTCTGGGACTTCGTCCTAAGGGATATATCCTGCTCCTCTAAGAACCTTGGTGGAGATGTCTTACCAATTATTACATCTCCAGATTCTACCTCTGCCTCAACCTCTGCTATCCCATCCTCCCCAAGTGCCTTATAGGCCTCTTCAGATCTGTATCCCCTAACACCCTTCTCAGGTATCTCGAACCTGTCCATCTGTCCCCCAGGGTACCTCTTCTCATAACCCTCGTAGCATCTGAAGAAGGTACTTCTACCTAAGCCTCTGTCAATAGATGCCTTATTCAATATAAAGGCATCCTCCATGTTGTACCCTTCATAACTCATAATAGCCACTACGAAGTTCTGTCCAGCAGGCCTCTTGTCGAACCCTATTATATCCTGGTGTTTAGTCTTCACAATAGGTATCTGTGGGTAGTGGAGAAGGTGGCCCTTTGTATCCATCCTCTGCCTTATGTTGGACATTGGGAAACCTATGGACTGCTTTGCCATTGCAGCAGCCATGGTGATTCTCGGTGCAGAGTTGTGCTCAGGGTAGGGTGCCACCCCTGCACCTACTCCCAAGATAGACATTGGATCTATCTCTAAATGGGTATGTTCCTCAGTTAGTTCATCCTCGTACACTGCAATATAGGCATTTTCCTCCTCTTCAGCGTCTAAGTACTCTATAACCCCCTCCTTAACTAGATCTGAAAATGTTATCTCTCCCCTCTTTAACTTCTCGATGTGTTCCTCAGTTAATTTAGGTTTTCCATTCTCCACAACGATAAGGGGCCTTATAATCCTACCTCCATCTGTGGAGATGTGGATGTCGTTACTCTCCTCGTTGTAGGATATTGATGTGTATGGAGACAACTCCCCCTTCCTCCTCTTCTCCCTTAAGTACCTTACAACCTCCTCTGGGTTATCTACAGTGCCTATTAACTTACCGTTGATGTAGAGATTTACCTCCTTCTTCAAGGATTTCACCTTAAGGACTTTTTAGGTGTTAGGAGGAGTTAGGAAATCCCTAACTGGATTTATAGAAATACCCTTTAAAACCTCCAGTACCCTCTTCTCCCCGTCCTTTTCCTCTGTTGTAACCTTACACATTATGGCAAGGTTCTTGACAAGACCACAGTTTGGACCCTCAGGTGTTTCAGAGGGACATATCTTACCCCACTGTGTAGCGTGGAGATCCCTTGCCTCGAAGTGTGGCTGGGATCTGGAGAGTGGAGATACTACCCTCCTCAGTTGGGATAGTGTAGAGAGATAACTTGTCCTATCTAACAACTGACTTACCCCAGTTCTACCTCCTACCCAGTTCCCTGTAGCCATTGCATGCCTTATCCTCTCAGTTAAAACATCACTCCTCACCGCAGACTGTATAGATGGAGATCTGTTTCTAAGGACCTGCCTCTCCAACTGATACCTTATATCTTTAACTAACTGGTTGAAGGAGTACCTAAATAGATCCTCCATCAACTCCCCTGCAAGTTTCAACCTCTTGTTTCCATAGTGATCCTTGTCGTCCTCAACCCTAAGACCTAGGTATAGCTCTATGGCGTTTCTTGCCATTCTCCCCAAGAAGGCACATTTTCTAATAAAGTCCTCCCTCCTAACACCCATATGTGGTAGTAGGTAGTTGCAGAGTACTGTCTCCGCCCTCTTAAGTCTGTAATCCCTTGGCTGTCCAGGTGCCACCTTCTTTCCAATGTACTCCAATGCATCCTGTTGGGTAATTATGTTGTACTCCTCCCTGATCTCCAGTATATTGGAAATCAACTGCATAACTACCCTTTGATCGTCAGAGATCATGTTTATAATTTCACTATCACTTTCCGCCCCAAGTGCCTTCATAAGTATAACGAGGGGGATATTTCCAGGGAGTCCTGGGAAGGTTACATTTAACTTACCATCTTCATGTTTCTCAACTGTACATAGAGCCCTAAAACCATGTCTCGTAGAAAACACCTTGGCAACATAAACTATCTTGTTGTTCCTCTCAGTCTTCTCACATAGTATCCTGTTTTGGACCAGATCCTCCTGGGCAACTAACACCCTCTCTGAACCGTTTATTATAAAGTATCCAAAGGGATCCTCTGGATCCTCTCCCATCTCTATTAACTCCTCCCTACTTTTTCCGTAGAGATAACATGCCTTGGATCCGAGCATTATAGGTAACTCCCCTATATACACCTCTACAGTTTCATCTACAACCTCCTCTTCCTCCCCCTCCCCAACAACAGGTGTCATCTCTAAATATACTGGGGCTGAGTATGATAGATTCCTTATCCTAGCCTCCATAGGAGTGATTTTTCTAATAGAACCATCTGCCTCCTTATTTACAGGTTTCTCCACCCTGATCTTCCCAAGTTTTACTTTATACCCTCCTTTAATTTCAGTCTCTATATAACCTACCTCATCTACTATCTTCTGGAGTTTGAAGTCTAAAAATCTGTTGAAGGACTCTATCTGATGCTTTACTAAGTTGTTCTCCTTAAAAAAGGAATCTACTATTACTTGAGTTTCCATAGTTCTCCCCATATTGAGAATAATTTTATATATTTATTAATAATTATAATAAAAATAATAAATAATAAAAAATTACACCGTCTTTTTAATAACTAACCTATAATATACACTTTTCCCAGCTGTAGGACTCTCCCTAGTTATCTTAATAACATCTCCAGGTTTTGCCCCTATCTCCTCAACAACTGGATCGGTATCGAATATCTTAGGTAACTGCTGTATCTTAATGTTATACTTTTTCAACAACTCCTGTACCTCTTCCTCAGACATAATTTCATGTTTAGGTACCAATACGTGGGAGGTTACCTTCACAATCTTAGCCTCCATAAAATA
>DQVW01000060.1 GCA_015661555.1 Methanothermococcus okinawensis | reverse complement strand
TTAAGCGGGGGTTGCCGAGCCTGGCCAAAGGCGCTAGGTTGAGGGCCTAGTCCCGTAGGGGTTCAGGGGTTCAAATCCCCTCCCCCGCACTTTTTTAGGTATGCTAACACCAGGATGAAGATAAGCATGGAGGATATTAAAGTCCCATAGGCACCTCCTACAACCCCTATTTTTTTAACAAGTATATAGTTCAAGATACCGTTTAGTGCAATTCCAACTAGGAGGATGTAGAGGGGTATCTTTCCATAACCTAGACCTTGAAGTGCAGAGGCACATACGGTATAGGAACTCATGAAGCCTGCTGAAACTGAGAGTATCTTTAAAGAGGTTACTGCCCTCTCATCCTCCACCCCAAAGAAGATCCTTAACATCTCCCCTGGAAAGAGAAACATAAGTAGGATTACTGGAGTTATTAGAGCTAGGTTTATAAGAAGTGCCTTTTTTATACTGTTGAAGTCTCTACTTCTAGCCACCCTAGGTAGTAGGGGTATCCCCACTGCAGAGGCGAAGAGAAAAACCCCCCGGGAAAGTAGGGAGGCGTATCCGTATATACCGTTATCCTGGGGTCCCAGGAGGGACATTATAACTACACTATCTAAATCGTTTAAAAGACGGTAGGAAGCTGTTCCCAGGGCTATAGGTATGGAGTAGAGGATCACCTCCTTAATTAAATCCCTCTTTTCCAGGAGTGTTTTAATTACCTCCAACCTCCCCACATCTATATATCTCCTTAGGAGGTGGAATCCAAAGAGGCCTCCAAAGATATAGGAGAGTGGCAGGGAGAGTAGGGCACCTAGAACACCTAGGTAGAGGGAGAGTATCACCGCCAGAGGTATTTTAAAGAGGTACTCAACTATCCAGGTCTTTGAGAGGTCCTTTATCTTTAGAAGTCCCTGAAGTACACCCCTACTCCAGGATATAAAGGAGGAGGATATCACTGTAAAACCTGCCACCAGATAAAGTGAAGTATCTATACCCTCATAACCTCCTCCTAAAATATTCCTAAGGAGAAAGAGGGAGAGGGCACCGAGGGTGGAGAGTACTATCATCACAAATAAGATAGAGAAGATCCAGGAGTAGTCCTCCCCTGAGTACTGGGAGATATATCTAGCCATGGAGGGGGGTATCCCTGAACAGAAGAGTATAACCACAGTGTCTATAAGGGGCAGTATTCCCCTTAAGATACCAAAACTCTCTGTACCTAGTATAAGGGCTGTGAGAAAGTAGAAGAGATAGGCCATACCCTTGGAGAAGATGTTGGAGATCACCATGTAGATACTGTCCCTAAGGAGGTGATCCCCTCTTAACTTTAAAAGAATTTTTATTATCATTTTCCCAATTATTCAAACTCTATAGTGGCTGGAGGCTTATCTGTAATATCAAATACCACCCTTGCCACGTTGGGGACCTCTGAGGTTATCCTCTTACTTATCCTCTTGAGGAGAGTGAAGGGGATCTCAGGGACACTTGCAGTCATGGCGTCTAGGGACTCCACCATCCTCACTGCAACTATCCAGTTGTACTCCCTTATATCCCCCTTAACTCCTGTAGCCTTACTGTCAAGTACCGCTGCAAAGTACTGCCACAGTCTCCTGTTTAACCCCTCCCTCTCCACCTCCTCCTCAACTATGGCGTTGGCCTCTCTACATATCTCCAACTTCTCAGGGGTAACCTCTCCCAGTACCCTCACTGCAAGACCTGGACCTGGAAAGGGCTGTCTATACACTATCCTGTCTGGGAGGCCTAACTCCTTTGCAACTAATCTAACCTCATCCTTGTAGAGGTCCCTAAGGGGTTCCACAACCTTTAAGACCATACCCCTTGGCAGGGCTATGTTATGATGGGTTTTAATCTTCCCCTCACTCTCTATCCAATCTGGTGCAATGGTACCCTGGATTAAAACCTCCCTATTGTCCTCCCTGGCGATCTCCTCGAAGACCTCTATAAACAACCTACCAATAATTTTTCTCTTCTCCTCTGGATCCCTTACACCTTTCAACGCCTTTAAAAATAGATCTTTTTTATCTACGATCTTAAGGTTTAGTCCAAGGTCCTCCTTGAATACCTTGTATATCTCCTGGGCCTCCCCCTTCCTCATAAGTCCAGTGTCTACAAATACCGCCAGAAGTCTATCACCTATGGCCCTGGCCGTAAGTACCGCTGCTACAGAGCTGTCTACACCTCCACTAAGGGCTATAATAGCCTTCTTATCCTTTAACTCCTCCTTCAACTTAGAGACAGTCTCCTCTATAAACCTCCTTGCATCAAACACCTAATCACCTAAGTTTATTTTGAAGTATGGTCCTCACAAATCCGTCGAAGAGGGGATGAGGTCTGTTAGGTCTAGACTTAAACTCTGGATGTCCCTGGGTTGCTACGAAGAAGGGATGGTCCCTTAACTCTATGAACTCTGCAAGTTTTCCATCTGGTGAGGTTCCAGAGATGATAAGACCATGGCTCTCAAGGGTTTCATGGTACTTTGGATTCACCTCGTACCTATGTCTATGTCTCTCGTAGACCTTCTTTTTTCCATAGAGGGAGTAGGTCAAGGTGCCCTCCTTTAAGATTGCAGGGTAGGCTCCTAATCTCATAGTTCCTCCCTTCTCCTTGAGGTTGACCTGGTCAGGTAGAAGGTCTACTACAGGGTGTGGTGTGTCCTTGTCAAACTCTGTAGAGTGTGCTCCCTCTAGGTTACAGACGTTCCTGGCGTACTCTATCACTGCACACTGCATTCCAAGACATATACCTAGGAAGGGTATCTTCTTTTCCCTGGCGTATCTTATGGCGTTTATCTTACCGTTGACACCTCTCTCCCCAAACCCCCCTGGAACTAGTATACCATCTAACTCCCCGTTCTCCCTGTAACTGTCAAGGATATCTATGTAATTTTTTGTCTCAAGCTCCTCGGCATTAACCCATTTGATATTTACCCTGGTGTCGTTCTTTGCCCCGGCATGTACTAGGGCCTCGATAATACTGATGTAGGCGTCCCTAAGTTTAACGTATTTACCCACTATGGCCACTGTAATCTCGTGAAGTGGATTGATTATCCTATCTACTATGACCCTCCACTGGGAGAGGTCAGGTTCAAAAACCCTTTTCACATCTTCACCGTACTTTTTACGGTACACCTCTGTAAGTTTAAGTTTCTTTACAATGAGATTACCTAGTCCCTCCTTCTCAAGGTTTAGAGGTACTTCATAGATAGTCCGAGCATCCCTGGCCTCAATTACAGCCTCCTTATCAACGTCACAGAAGAGTGCCAACTTCTCCCTGATCTTCTCTCCAATAGGTACCTCAGTTCTACATACGAGGATATCAGGTTGGATGCCTATACTTCTCAACTCCTTAACACTGTGCTGGGTAGGTTTTGTCTTTACCTCCCCCGTAGTTTTCAGATAGGGTAGAAGGGAGACATGGATATAGAGTACGTTGTCCTTTCCAACATCCTTCTTGAACTGTCTTATAGCCTCCAAGAAGGGTAGACTCTCTATATCACCAACGGTACCTCCTATCTCCACTATGGTGATGTCGTAACCCTCTCCCAACCTTCTTATCCTCTCCTTTATCTCATCTGTGATGTGAGGTATTACCTGGACAGTTTTTCCCAGGTAGTCCCCTCTCCTCTCCTTCTCCAAAACAGTCTTATAGACCTTTCCAGCTGTGATGTTGTTGTCAGCCCTTAAGGACACATCTATAAATCTCTCGTAGTTCCCAATGTCTAGGTCAGTCTCCCCTCCATCGTCAGTAACAAAGACCTCCCCATGCTCATAGGGGGACATGGTACCTGCATCTATCTGGAGGTAGGGATCTATTTTAATCATGTTAACCTTGAAATTACGGGCCTTGAGAAGTCTCCCTATAGAGGAGGCAGTAATACCCTTACCTAGGGAGGAAACAACCCCACCTGTAATAAATATATACTTCATCTACTAACTACCTCCAGAGATATTTGTCAAAAAATAGGAAAAAATAGGGTTTAATAAAAAAGTTAAAAAAATGAGAAAAATAGTAATTAGGAGACGTTAGGGTGCTCCTGGATTATCTTCTGTAGTGTCTGCTGTAACTCATTTAACCTCTCCTGCATCTTCTTCTCCTGGTTCTCCAAGGTTTTCAGTCTTAGTTCCAAGGTTTCAAGTAACTCCTTCAACTCCTTCTCAACTTCCTCCTTCTTCCTCTTTACAAGGATTGCTCCAGTCATCTTGTAAACTTCATCTGATGGGGATTTTTCCATCTCCTCTAAGGCCTTCTTAATCTCCTTTATCTGGGTCTCTACCTGCTGCTTCTGTAGAACAATTATCTGGAGTTGCTGCTGTAACTGCTGTAGCTGGATAATCTGGTTCTGTACATTTGCAGGTACTTCCATAACATTCACCTTTTCTGTATTTTTTTACAGACTATTCTTTTCCGATTATTTTATATATACTTTCCGATACCTTTATCCACCTTAGATAGGAGTAGAGGGAGGCCTTCAGTATACTAAGGTCTCTGGCGTAGGTTTCCACCTTGAGAGTCCTCCCCCTAACCTCCATCCTACTCCTGGACTTTATCTGTGTATCTAGATGTTCCAATAGAATACTTTTGTATATTATCTCTGCCTCCTCCTGGGAGTCAAACTCTATCTCCAGGGAAAAGGAGAGGTTCTCCATAGTATCCCAGATTTAGCTAGAGATTTCCAATACCCTTAGATCCTTTACAGCTATAAGAGGTCCTATCTTTCTATTCCCCCTGTAGAACTGGATGTAGAAGAGAGGTTCCTCATCTCTGGGGTTATCCTCGAAGCACATCCTGAAGGAGGAGTCCTCAGAGAGGATGTTGAAATCCCTGAAGAAATCATAAAAGAGATCTTTGTAATTTACAGTGTCACCGTAAAACTCCATCTTTATTTTCCCCTCCCTGTTTTCCACGTTTCTTCCACATACCTCCCTCTGGAGCTTTACAGAGATAAAGAGAAGTATCAATTTATTCTTCTCTACGTCGTAAAATTTTAACTTCCCTGGATTTCCCCTGTACTCCTCCACTATAATTACCTTGGGATAGTTGGCTAGTATCTCCCTCAGGGGGGTCTTACCCCTTGTCAAGGTCTTCCCCCCCAAAACCCTGGCTAGATCCTTTACAAAACTTCTAGTTCTCTGGGAGGGTTTCCTCGATGTGGTTACAACCACCTCCATTTCCCATCACATCTTATCTTGCAATAACCCTCTTAACTATCTTAGGTCTAACCTTTACAAGGATCTTGTAACTACAGTAGGGACATTTGGCCTTTAGATTTAACTCACTTGCTGGGATAACCTTGCCACAGTTAAGACACCTATACTCCGCCATAGTCTCACTTTAAAAAAATTATAGAGTATTAGCTCTCCCTACTCTTCTTCTCTATAACCCTTCTAATTGCCTTGGTTACAATTCTACCTGCACCAGTTTCTGGGGTGTAGGCACCTCCTGCCATCTTGGCACCACACTTCTTACATACCCATATGGAGGTACCTACCCTTCTCAACTTCTGGAATCCACATACAGGACATTTGTAGCTTCTCTTCTGTTTTATCTCTACATCCCTTACTCTCACTCTAATCTTTCTACCGTATCTTGGTCCAAATCTCCCTGCTGGCCCTACCTTCTTTGTGTGACTGAACCTTGCCATACCTCCCACCTTTTACAACTTCCTTAGAAGTTTAGTTTGGACGTTACCCTTTGTAAGCTTGTTTAAGTGGGCGTAGAACTCCTCCTCTATCCCACTGGGAATCTCTATTATAAATATAAGGGAGCCGTCCTCCTGCCACTCCTCCTCCTTCACAGTTCCAAAGTCACGGAGGGAGTAGTATACAGAGGAGGCGTACTCAGGTGGAACCTTAACTGCAATCTCCCTCCTCTCAAACTTAATAGGTATTATCTTCTTAAGTTCCTTCATAATGTAGGGGATCTGTTCCTCTGCAGACTTGTAGATATCTATGTTGACCCTGGCCTCCTCCAGGGCCTTCTCAATCCTCTTTGGAGGGTGAGGGGTACCAGTTTGAGGATTTATGGTGTTCCTGGCAATGATGGAGATGATCTGTTTCTTCTTCTTCTCCTTCATCTCCCTTCTCTGTTGGGCGGTAAGTTGGACAGTACCCTTGGTTATTATCTTCCTGGCAATTTCGTATACATCTGTAGTTCCAAAAACCTTTTTTAAAAGACTCTCTGGGGCTTTCTCCCCCTTACTGGCATCTCTGAAAACAGTCTCAGAGGCAAGTACCTCGGACATATCCACAGGTTGGCCTTCCTTCAACTTAGCTGCCAGGTAGGGATCAACTAGTATTTCAAACCTCTCCCCGTGGGACTGAAACCTGGCAACTACTGCCTTATCCAGGGATACCATAACTCATCCCCTTTTAATTTATATACCTTTCGATCAAAGATAGTTTACTCCTCCTCCTTCTCCTCCTTCTCACCTTCCTCCTTCTCCTCCTCAGCTTCAATAATCTCCTTGGCCTTCTTCACAAGCTCCTCTATCTTTTCACAGTCTATCTTCTCCATCATCTTGGTATCTGTTCTAATCACCGCCATGTCAACATTCTTTGGATTCAACTCCTCCTTGGAGACCTTGGATAGTGTATAGATGGCCAACTCCATAGCCTCCTCCAGGGACATGTCCTCCCTGTACCTCTCCTCCAAGATATCCATTGCAAGAGATCTCCCTGCACCTATTGCAGAGGCCTTGTACTCTATCAAGGCACCACTGGGATCTGTTTCAAAGAGTCTGGAACTGTGCCTATCTATACCTGCAATAAGTAGGGATACCCCAAAGGGTCTCACA
This sequence comes from Methanothermococcus okinawensis, assembly GCA_015661555.1. Taxonomy (GTDB): domain Archaea; phylum AGJL01; class Methanococci; order Methanococcales; family Methanococcaceae; genus Methanofervidicoccus; species Methanofervidicoccus okinawensis_B. The sequence continues at coordinate 3,302 of DQVW01000060.1, read as the reverse complement.
CCGCCATGCTGGGTGTAGACCTGCTTTATATCACAGATCCTCTTTGCAAGGGCCTCAACTGTTATAGGCTCACCGTAGGTTATCCTGTTTATCTGGGCCTCCAACCTAGCCCTCTCTATCAACACCCTAGCATCTGCAACAAGTCCAGAGGTTGCAGCCATTATGTGATCGTCTATCTGGAATATCTTCTCCACAGAGCATACCTCTATCAACTTACTTGTAACCCTTCTATCCACAGCCAGTACTACACCATCCTTACACTTAATACCTATGGCAGTTGTACCTCTTCTAACAGCCTCTCTGGCGTACTCCACCTGATACAACCTACCCTCTGGGCTGAAGACCGTTATTGCCCTGTCGTACCCTGCTGCTGGAACTATCTGCATCCTTTCCCTCCCTATGGATCTCTAATGATTTAAAAAGATAATTAGGATTTATTTTTATTCTTTTCCATTATCAGTATGTTACCCTCACTTAGTTTTTTAACCTCCTCCTCACTAAGTTTCTCCTCCTTTACATCATCCCCTATAATGGCACTGTGTCCCATGGGGTCCTCTATGACCAGGGTTATACCCTCCTTCCCCCTCTTCACATCCTCTATCCTCTTTAGAACCTCCTCCCCCTTTCTCCTCTCCTCCTCATCACCCCACCTTATAAGCATCCTGACAGCGTCTTCAAGACGATTTAAAACCCCCTCTACATTGGATATGTAGCCCTCGGAGGCAGGTCCAGGTCTAACTTCAAATCCCAGTTCAGGTATCCTTACATGACCTGTGGCACTTCTAACAACCCTCTTATTTAGATCCTCCTCACTAGATACTTTGAGGGTATACCTCTTAGGTTCTTTAACCTCCAGGGGGATGATGTCACTTTTTCTATACTTACACTTCTCACAGATAAGGGTGGTCTCCATCACCTTACCGAAGTAGGGGATGTCCAGCTGATTACTAAATACCTTCAAGGTGTTCTTTCCACCGCATATTGGACAGTCCATCACGTTAACAGGTTTAACATCCTTCATAAACTTCACCCCTGAGTAATCAAAATATCGATGATGTTGGATCTCGCTATAGGTATTTTTGTTATAAATTATTTTTGTTCAATCTCTCCTCTAGAAATCTCTTAAAATCTGATTCTATATCTTCTAACCCCTTTAAACCCCTGGATTTCAACTCCTTGAGGAACTCCCTTCTAAGTTTTAAGATCACTTTAATATCCTCCCCCTTAATTACACCCCTCCTGATGTACTCCCCAACAACCTCCCTTGTTACCTTATCAACCCTATCCCATACCTCCTTTTTAGGATCTTTCTTTTTCCCTGTCTTGAACTTTTTACTACCCTTATTGAGTATGGTTTCAACTATCTTCTCAAAATCCATCTCCCTATGGGTGTCCAACACTATGTCAGGCCTATCCCAGGCGTACTTCTTTCCAGGTTCATCAAATTTCCTGTACATCTCCAGTATCAACTCATTTGGAACCTTCTCCCCCCTCTCTATATTCCTCTGAAGTACAACCTCCAGTGGTGCCCTTAGATAGATGATTATATAGTCTTTCTTTCTCCTCCTTGCAATGTTTATTAAATCCCTCCTCTTTGAGTTGTAGTAGTTTGTATCGTCCACTATTACCCAGAACTCCCTTAGGGCACTGTCTATAAGGTAGTATGTGGCATCCCTTATGTAACCCTCGTACTCACTCTTCCACACTGGGAAACACTCCCTTATAACATCACTCCCTATTACTAAGTTGTCCACACCTCTGAGATAGAGTTCCTTGGAGAGTCTCCTTGCAAAGGTGCTCTTTCCCACAGAGGGGAGACCGACCAGTATTATTAGCATGTTATCCCCAGAACTAGAATTATAAAAATTACCGTGATAAGAATAACCATTAGTATTAATGTTGAGATGGGAGATCATGGATGCAGTTATACTATGTGCTGGGAGAGGTACAAGGTTACTACCCCTAACAGAAAATAGGCCTAAACCTATGCTCCCAGTGGGTGGGAAACCTATACTGGAGTACATTGTGAAGAAGGTGGAAGATCTAGTGGATATTATCTACCTTGTTGTAAAGTACAGGAAGGATGTGATTATAGATTACTTCAGGGATCACCCCAAGGTAAAGTTTGTGGAGCAGGGGGAGTTGGAGGGGACTGGATATGCACTTCTAAGTGCAGGGAATTACCTGGGGGATGAGTTTTTAGTGATAAACGGGGATATCCTTTTTGAGGATGATCTAAGGGGTTTTCTACCCTATGAGAACGCCATAGGTTTAGTGGAGGTAGGAAACCCTGAAGACTTTGGGGTGGTTCTACTAGATGATAAGGGTTACGTGGTGGAGATAGAGGAGAAACCTAGGAATCCCAGGTCCAACCTGATAAATGGGGGAGTGTACAAATTCCAAAGTGATATCCTGGATATACTTGAGGATCTAGAGCCCTCGGAGAGGGGGGAGATTGAACTTACAGATGCCATAAGGGTACTTATTGAGAAGAGGAGGGTAAAGGGTATAAGGTTAAAGGGATACTGGAAGGACATAGGTAGACCCTGGGATCTACTGGAGGGTAACAGGTATATCCTTAGGGGGATAAAAAGGGAGATTAAAGGGGAGATAGGTAGGAATGTTGTAATCGAGGGGAATGTTGTTGTGGAGGAGGGGGCTGTGATAAGGCACAACACTGTAATTGAGGGTCCTGCCCTTATAAAGTCTGGCGCTGTGGTAGGTCCTCTGGCCTATATCAGGCCCTATACTGTCCTTATGGAGGATACCTTTGTAGGGAACTCCTCGGAGATAAAGAACAGTATTGTAATGAGGGGTACAAAGATACCCCATCTATCCTACGTGGGAGACAGTATAATAGGTGAGAACTGCAACTTAGGTTGTAACACCATAACTGCAAATCTCAGATTTGACGATAGACCTGTAAAGGTGAATATAAAGGGTAAGGTTGTGGAGAGTGTTAGGAAGCTTGGGGTGATAATGGGGGATAACGTGAAGACAGGTGTTCAGGTGTCCTTTATGCCTGGGGTAAAGGTTGGGAGTAACTCCTGGATAGGTGCCAACTTACTTGTAGATAGGGATGTGGAGTCAAACACCTTTGTCTACAAGGTGGATGAGAAGAGGGTGAAGAGGTTATGAATTTGTTGTGTTGGTTTTTGCACAAAACAGAAAGATTTATATATGAGAAATTAATCTTATAATTAATGCCGTGAAGCGGGGTGGGGTAGCCAGGCCGATCCCGCCGGGCTCATAACCCGGAGATCCGAAGTTCAAATCTTCGCCCCGCTACCATTTCTTTTTTT
>DQVW01000114.1 GCA_015661555.1 Methanothermococcus okinawensis | reverse complement strand
TTTACCTCCTCAACTATACTATTCGTTGTATAGTGCTCTCCTTCCTCTAAGGATGGGTTGTATCCATGGATAAAAGAGGAGGCATCTAGTACTTTTATCATCATTATCACCAAATAATTTTATATATTATCTTTTTATAATAGTGATAAAAATTAAATAAAAAATTTTTACGGTGATCTCTTATGGATGAAGAGGCTACTATGAAGTGTGGTCTAGAGATACACGTCCAGGTGGATACAAAATCTAAACTCTTCTGCAGATGTCCAACTAACTACAACGAGGTACCTCCAAATACCAACGTATGTCCTGTATGTATGGGACTCCCTGGAGCTAGACCTATGCCTCCAAATAAAAAGGCTATAGATATAGCTGTCATGGTAGCAAAGATGCTAAACTGTGAGATAGTACTTGATAAAGATATTTATTTCCAGAGGAAACACTACGACTATCCAGATCTACCAAGTGGATATCAGAGGACAACTATCCCAATCGGTGTAAATGGAAGGTTCTTAGATGTGGGAATAGCAGAGGTACATCTGGAGGAGGATCCTGGACAGTACAAACCTGACTTAGGTCTAGTAGATTTCAACAGAAGTGGTATTCCACTGATTGAGATCGTCACTGAACCAGATATAAGATCCCCTGAGGAGGCGAGGGAATTCCTAAAACAGTTGATGAGGTTGTTTAGATACATTGGACACCTCAGGGGAGAAGGTACCATGAGGGCAGATGTGAATATCTCCGTTAATTACAAGGATATTCAGGGGAACAGGGTTGAGGTAAAGAACATCAACTCCATCAAGGGGGTTTATAAGGTTCTAAGGTACGAGTTCATAAGGCAGAAGAATATCCTAAAGAGAGGAGGGGAGGTTAAGAGGGAGACGAGGGCATTTATGGAATCCCAAATGATCACAAGGGCTATGAGAACGAAGGAAACTGCAGAGGACTACAGGTATATACCAGATCCTGATATTCAGCCTGTTGTAATAGACGAGGGATGGGTTAAAGAGGTAGAATCCCAGATGCCAGAGACCCCCCTTGAGAAGGAAAAAAGATTTATGAGGGAGTATGGACTAAAGGAGGAGGATGCTAAGGTTTTAGTCTCTGATTTAGCCCTTGCAGAAGTCTTTGAGAAGGTTGTTCAGGATCTGGGGGTAAATGAGAGAAATGTAAATCTTGCTGTAACCTGGATAAGAAACGAGTTAAAGAGGGTTTTAGCCTATAACAAGATAGACTTGCTAGAGAGTAATCTAAAACCTGAACATCTGACAGAACTTCTAAAACTTATAATCGATAACACCATAAGTCAGAAGATAGGTAAAAAGGTTATCGAGATAATGGTAGAACATAGGGGGAAGAAGTCTCCAAGGGAGATCGTAGAGGAGATGGGATTAACTGTAATCACCGAGGACGATGTACTTCTAAATGCCTGTGAGGAGGCTATCAAGAACAATCCAAAGGCTGTTAAGGATTACTTAGATGGAAATAAAGAGGCACTTCACTTCCTGATGGGTCAGGTGATGAAGCTAACAAGGGGAAGAGCAGAACCTAGAAAGGTTGCCAAGATACTGAAGGAGAAGTTAGATGCTATGGT
>DQVW01000110.1 GCA_015661555.1 Methanothermococcus okinawensis | reverse complement strand
CTGTTTTTCAAGTACTCCCTTGCCATGAGGTAGTATATCAGGGCAACTGCCTTTCTACCCTTGTTGTTAGTTGGGATGACAAAGTCGATAAAGGACGTTAGATGTTCTGTATCACACATACCTACAATAGGGATACCTATCTCTATGGCCTCCTTCAGCGCCTGCCTATCTACCCTTGGATCACTGAGGAACAGCACCTCAGGTTCCATGAAGCTCTTGGTTACAGGGTTAGTTAAAGTACCTGGTATAAACCTACCTGCAACTGTTGTTATACCTGTTACCTCTCCAAACTTCTTCAAAGGACCCATGGAGTATATCCTCCTTGAGACAGCCAGGATCTCCTCAGGTTCATACCTTGAGAGGAACTTACTTGCCAGTCTTATCCTCTCGTCGGTCTTTCTAACATCCAGTACGTAAAGTCCATCTGATCTAACCCTGTAGATGAATTTCTTCATATCCTCTGTTTTCTGCATGGTACCTATATGTACCCCTGCAGCTAAATAGGTATCTAGTGTTACAAGCATATTTTCCTCTGTCATACTTTACCCCTCCAAAAGAGTGGTTTTTTATTTTAAAACCCTTTTAAAAAAGATTTTTAATAAAAGAGTGGTTTTACTATTTTGGATAAAAGTTTAAAGTATTTAAATCTTTCGGTAAACTGGCTAAAGAGGTATAGTTATGGCCATAAAGAGGATGACACTGATACTCTACAACTCCTACGATAAGAGAAGATGGCACGAGGCTCATAAGAGGGCTATAGCCAGGGCGGCACCTGTATGCTACGCCTTCAACTGCAACCTTGCAATTATGGACTTCCCCTGTACCAGGGAGGATATAATGTCTATAGAAACTACTATCGGAGACGCTGGAGAGTATCTCAGGAGGTTGATAGAGAGTAACAGGTTCAGTATAGTTGACAGTTATCAACCTCAGTTTGGAATACCTATTGCCACTACATCGAAACCTGATGAGAAAAAGTCTATAACTCCTGAGGAGGTGGCACAACTACTATTTAAAAAACCCTGTGGATTGTTCATAGGCCTTGGGAGACGGGGGTTACCAAAGGAGATATTTGACTTCTCTAGGTATCACCTGGATATAACTAAGAAGAGAATCTCCTTAGAGACCTGCACCGCCATAGGGATAATACCTGCAGTAATAAGCACCTACCTGGAGGTATTTGGCAAAAATCAAAGAAAATTATATATATAGGATGGATTTCTAAAAAGTTTTCTAAAAGTTAAGGGGGTAATTCTGTGACGGCAGTAGAAGCTGTTAAGAGAATAAAAGAGGCAGAGAAGGAAGCTGTGGAGATAGTGGAGAATGCGAAAAAGGAAGCTGAGAGGATAAAGCTAGAGGCCATGGAAAAGGGTAAAAAAATTATAGAGGAGGCTGAGGAAGAGGCCCGTAAGATGGTGGAGGAGTTAATTCGAAAAAGTGAAGAGATGGCTAGGAAGAAGGCCGAGGACATTATAGCAATGGGAGAGAGTGAGATAGAACAGATGGAGGCAGTTGCCAAGATAAAGCTACGTTCATTGAAGTTGGAGGATGTACTGGATATCTTCAAAGTTTAGGAAGGTGGTTTTAGTGAGGCCTGCAAGGATGAAGAAATTGAGGGCGGTGGTTTTAGATGAGAAGATGGACAAGGTTGTAAGAGAACTCCACGAAGAGGGGTTGATAGAACTCTGTGATCTAGCCTCTAAGTTGGAGGATTCAGAGTGGGCAGGTTTACTCTCCCCCTCCTCTCCGGCGCCTTATATAAGGGATGTTTCAGCATTGTTAATTAAAACTAACAGGTTTTTAGATCTCTTTGACAGTGTTAAAGGTGAGGAGAAGGGAGGATTGAAGGAGTTACTAAATCCAACTCTACCACCAAAAGAGAAAGTTAACTTCTCTTCTGCAGATGAGGTAATATCCTACGGTAGATCTCTTTTGGAGGAGGTTGAAGGAGAGGTAAAGGAGTTGGCAGATAGACTAAACCACCTGGAAAACAAAATCAACAACCTTCAACAGTTGAAAAGGTACCTGGAATACCTCAAAGATTTCCAGGTAGACCTGGAGCACCTTAAAAGTGGACCCTATACCTACGTAGCAGTGGGGCTAATACCTGAGGATAAAATAGCTCAGTTAAAGGAGAAATTATCCTCCATCACAGATAACCTCTCTGAGGTTGTAGAGGGAAAACCTGTTGTCACCACTGAGAACGAGAGAAAGGTTCCTGTTGTAGTTGTGACGTTGAAGGAGTACAGAGATAAGGTCGGTGGGGAGTTGAGGAGAAGTGGATTTGAAAGGATAGAGATCTCCAACTTAAAGGGTACCCCAGGGGAAAACCTGGAGAGGATAGAGAGGGAGATAAGGGAGTGTGAGAAGGAGAGGGAGAACATCTTAAGTAAGTTGAGGGAATTGGCCAAGAAGTGGTACAGGAAACTTCTAGTACTTCACGAGTTACTGGAGATCGAGAAGGAGAGGGCAGAATCCTACACCTACTACGGTAGAACTGAGAGAACCTATATGCTAGAGGGCTGGGTACCTGAGAAGTACGTAGATAGGGTCAAGAATACCATAGAGAGGGCCTCTGAAGGTTGTGGAGTTGTGGAGGTTAAGGAGCCAGATGAGCCTGAGGAGAAGATACCTGTAATGCTTGACAACCCAAAACCTGTAAAGCCCTTTGAGATGTTAACAGAGATGTTTGCACCTCCAAAGTACAACGAGATAGATCCTACCCTACTGATAGTCCCTGGTTTCCTAATATTCTACGGTATTATGCTCACAGATGCTGTATACGGATTGTTACTGACCTTAATTGGTCTCTTTGTCTGGAAGAAACTTGGAAAGGTAAGTGAGGGAGCACGAAATATAGGGTATATACTTACACTGGCTGGTATTGCCACAGTTATTGCAGGTATTGTAACTGGAGGGTATCTTGGAGACTTCCTGAAAGAGTTCTTAGGGTTTGACATATACAAGACCCCCTTTGCCCTGGTAAATCCACTAGGTGAGAGCTTCTACATCAACGAAGTTAGGCCCCTCTTAAAACTTGGAAGTATATCTGTAGATAACGGTCCCATTGCAATACTCCTCTTCTCTATACTTGTAGGGATACTGCATCTCTTCATAGGGCTTGTTGTAGGATTTAAGGAGAACCTGGAGAAGAAGGGGTTTAAGGAGGCCTTTTTAAACCAGGGGATATGGCTCCTTCTAATAATAGGGTTAGCTCTAGGTCTTGTCACCAATATACCCTATATCATACTTGCTACGGTAGTACTTGTGGTGTTACTCTGTATAGTTAGGGGGTATATGAAGGGAGGCATACTAGACGCCATGCTAGGGGTCATGGATATTACAGGCTTCCTAGGTAACGTACTCTCCTATGCAAGGCTTCTGGCCCTGTGTCTGGCCACTGGAGGTCTTGCAATGGCTGTAAATATAATGGCCAAGTTAATTGGAGACAGTGTCCCTGTAATTGGGATACTACTGGCACTAATAGTACTCCTGATAGGACATACCTTTAACTTTGTAATGAACGGCCTCGGTGCCTTTATACACTCCCTGAGGTTGCACTACGTGGAGTTCTTTGGGCAGTTCTACGAGGGTGGAGGTAAGAAATTCCAGCCTTTCAAGGCCAGAAGGGAGTACACCACAGTTAATTAAAAAGTAGGAAGGTGATAACAATGGTATTTGACAACCCACTACTACTTGGAGCCATAGGAGCTGGTTTAGCAGTAGGTATTGCAGGATTTGGTTCAGGAGTTGGAGCAGGTATTGCCGGAGCAAGTGGTGCAGGGGTAATTGCAGAGGATCCCTCAAAGTTTGGTACAGCCATAGTATTCCAGGCCCTGCCTCAAACTCAGGGACTATACGGATTCCTCGTTGCCATCCTCATACTCTTTGTATTTAAAAATGCCCCTGAGTGGGCCATGGTAGGTGCAGGGGTTGCAACAGGTTTAGCAGGTCTCTCTGCAATTGGACAGGGGATAGCTTCCTCGGCAGGTTTAGGTGCAGTGGCAGAGGATGAGAAGATATTCGGTAAGGCCATGGTCTTCTCAGTACTTCCTGAAACCCAGGCAATTTACGGTTTGTTAGTAGCTATACTCCTCCTAGTAGGTGTCTTTGGAAACAGTCTTGGAGCAACTACAATAGCAGCCCTAGGTGCAGGTTTAGCTGTAGGGTTTGCAGGTCTCTCAGGTATTGGACAGGGTATTACAGCTGCAGGTGCCATTGGAGCAACTGCCAGAGATCCAGATGCTATGGGTAAGGGTCTAGTCTTGGCAGTTATGCCAGAGACCTTCGCTATCTTCGGTCTACTGATAGCCATACTGATAATGCTTGGAATAATGTTCTAAAACCTAAAAATTCTTATTTTTATTTTTATAGGTGAAAAAATGGGAGTAGAGGAGATCGTCTCTAAGATACTGGAGGACGCCAACAAGGAGGCTGAGGAGATAATAAAGAAGGCTCAAATGGAGGCTGAGGAGATATTAGAGGAGGCGAAAAAGGAGGCTGAGAGAAGGAAGAGTGAAATACTTAAGAAAGGGGAGAAGGAGGCAGAAATGATAAAAAACAGGATTATTGCAGAGGCTAAATTGGAAGTTAGAAAGAAGATGCTCAAGAAAAAGGAGGAGTTAATTGAGATGGCTATAAAGAAGTTAAGGGAGGAGTTGATGAAACTACCTGAAAGGGAGAACTACAGGGACCTTCTTATAAGGTTAATCGTTGACGGGGCAATTGCAGTTGGTAGCGAGAAGGTTGCTGTAGATCTCAACAAGAGGGACTACGAGATACTGGATATTAAAACCCTCTGGGAGATAGAGAAGGAGATAGAGAGATTAACTAAGAGACCAGTTATAGTTAGAAGGGGTACTACTGTTGATATAGTTGGTGGTGCCATTGTAAGGGATATAGATGGTACCAAGATCTGCGATAACAGTTTAGAGGCCATATTTGAGAGGAATCTAGAGAATATTAGGGCTAAAATTGCCCAGGTACTGTTTTAAAAAGGTGATGGAATGGGAGTGGAGGAGGTTATTCCATGGATGTCCTATGATATGTTCGTTACACTGTTAATACTTACAGGGGTAGTGATACTCCTGGCAGTTATAGTGTACCTGATTAAGTATCTCATAGATGTCACTCCCTATGCATATGTCAATGCTAGGATTAGAGGTATGGAGGCTAAACTCCTAGATGACCACAAGTTAAATGAACTTATAGAGGCTGGAAGTTTAGTGGAGGTTATAGGCCTCCTGGAAGATACGGTATACAGTCAGTTTATCCCCACAAACTCCAAGGATATCTTCTCTGTAGAGAGAAGTCTTGAGATGCACCTGGCCCATATCTACAAAACCCTGGCAGATATATCCCCAGAGAGATGTAGGAAGGTACTGGAATTATTTGAAAAGAGGTACGACGTTAGAAACATCAAGACCATCCTAAGGGCTAAGTACGCCAGGTTGGATAGTGAGAGTACCTTTAAGATGTTAATACCCCTAGGTAGAATACCTGAGAGTAAGTTAAGGGAGCTCTGTGAGGCCAGGACTGTTGAAGAGGTTGTAAGTGGGTTGGAAGGTACCGAGTATGGAAGGATACTCTCTGAACAACTTTCCCTCTACGAGGAATACGGCAATCTAATACCTCTAGAGTTGGCCCTGGATAAGTACATCTATCAGAGCCTCTGGAGAGCTGTAGGTATCGAGGGTACTAACGAGGACCTCTTCAAAGAGTTCGTTGGAAGGATGATAGATATTGAGAATCTCAAAGTCATTCTGAGATGTAAGAGGGAGGGTGTACCCTCTGACACTATTTCAAACTACCTCTTAGGTGTGGGGTATGAGTTACCTCCATGGAAGTTGAAGGAGTTGGCAGAGGCGGACTCTATAGAGGGGGTAATAAGTTCACTGGAAGGTACAGAGTATGGCAATATAATCTCAGAGTGTCTAGAGGAGTATGAGAGATGTAGAAGTGCCTATGTATTTGAGAAGGTCCTGGATAACTACCTGGTAGAGGTTGGTAAAAAGTTATCCCTGAGACAGCCCTTTGGGGTTGGGCCTGTTATAGGCTTTATTACCTCCAAGGAGATGGAGGTAAGAAAGTTAAGGGCAATTATAAATGGAAAGATGGAGGGGTTATCACCAAGGGATATAAGGGAGTTGATTACAAACTAATAGGAGGATATTATGAAGATTGGTGTAGTTGGAGACCTTCACATGACTGTAGGTTTCAGGTTGGCAGGCCTTACCGATGTTTATCAGGTTGAAGATCCCAAAGAGGCCCTAAAAATTATCGAGGAGTTGGATAGGAGGGAGGACATAGGACTAATAATTATTTCTGAAAAACTTGGAGATGCCCTAAGGGACAAACTATCCAAGATAGAAACCTACATTGTAGAGGTGCCTGACAAGGAAGGGCCTATTGCCAGAGAACGTGATCCTATAGGGGAGCTTGTAAGAAAGGCAGTAGGTATAGAATTGAAGAAATAAGAGGTGATTATTAATGGTTGTAGGTAAGATCGTCAAGATAGCAGGACCTGTTGTAGTAGCAGATGGTATGAAGGGGTCCCAGATGTACGAGGTTGTTAGGGTAGGTGAGGAGAAGTTAACTGGGGAGATCATCCAGTTAAGGGGGGACAGGGCTGTTATCCAGGTATACGAGGAGACTACAGGTATAAGACCTGGAGAACCTGTTGAGGGTACTGGAGCTCCTCTCTCTGTAGAGTTGGGACCAGGTCTCTTGAAGTCTATATACGACGGTATCCAGAGACCTTTAACTGCAATAGAGACTGTAACTGGAAGTATATTTATACCAAGGGGGGTCTCTGTACCTGCACTACCAAGGGATGTTAAGTGGGACTTTGTACCCACTGTAAAGGAGGGGGATTACGTAGAGGGTGGAGATGTTATAGGTACAGTTGAAGAGACAAAGTCTATAGTACATAAGGTACTGCTACCCGTGGGGATAAAGGGGAAGATAAAGGAGATAAAATCTGGAAAGTTTACTGTTGAGGATACTGTTGCAGTGGTGGAGACCGAGGATGGGGAGGAGAAGGAGATCAAAATGATGCAGAAGTGGCCTGTAAGGAAACCAAGACCATATAGGGAGAAGTTACCACCTACCATCCCACTGATAACTGGTGAGAGGATTATAGACACATTCTTTAGCCTTGCAAAGGGAGGAACTGCAGCAATTCCAGGACCCTTTGGAAGTGGTAAGACTGTAACACAGCAGCAACTTGCAAAGTGGTCAGATGCAGATGTGGTAATATACATTGGATGTGGGGAGAGAGGTAACGAGATGACAGAGGTTATCGAGGAATTCCCCCACCTGGAGGACAGAAGGACAGGAAACAAGTTGATAGATAGAACTATACTTATAGCAAACACCTCAAATATGCCAGTAGCAGCTAGGGAGGCCTCCATATATACAGGGGTCACCATAGCGGAGTACTTCAGAGATATGGGTTACGGGGTACTACTAACTGCAGATTCAACCTCTAGATGGGCTGAGGCGATGAGGGAGATAGCAGGTAGATTGGAGGAGATGCCTGGAGAGGAGGGATATCCAGCCTATCTAGCATCTAGACTTGCTCAATTCTACGAGAGGGCAGGTAGGGTAAAGTGTGTAGGTAGTGAGGAGAAGGAGGGCTTCGTATGTATTGTAGGGGCAGTTTCCCCACCAGGAGGGGACTTCTCAGAACCTGTTACCTCTAACACCCTGAGGATAGTTAAGGTATTCTGGGCACTTGATGCAAACCTTGCAAGGAGAAGGCACTTCCCAGCGATAAACTGGTTACAGAGTTACTCCCTCTATATAGACGATGTAACTCCATGGTGGCAGGAAAACACAGGTCCAGATTGGAGGGAGTTAAGGGACGAGGCCATGAGACTACTCCAGAAGGAGGCTGAGCTACAGGAGATAGTCCAACTTGTAGGTCCTGATGCCCTTCCAGATAGGGAGAGGGTAATCCTGGAAGTTGCAAGGATGCTCAGAGAGGACTTTTTACAACAGGATGCATTTGACGAGGTAGATACCTACTGTCCTCCAATGAAACAGTACATGATGTTGAAGATTATCATGACCTTCTATAGAAAGGCCTTGGAGGTAGTTGAGAAGGGAGTTGATCCTGGAAAGATAGCAAAGGTACCTGTTAAGAGGGATATTGCAAGGATGAAGTTCATACCTGAGGATAAATTCCTCAAGGAAGTTGCCCCAGAGCTCCTGGAGAGAATTGAGAAGGAGTTAGAGGCTCTAGTAGAAAATCCCTAAAATCTTTTTTTTTAAATAATTAAATAATTATTATAAAAAAGAGATGGAGGGTTAGATATGGAGGCTGTGGATAAGTACGTCGAGTACACCTCGGTATCAAGTATTGCAGGGCCACTGGTAATAGTAGAGGGTGTTAAAGGTGTAGCATACGGTGAGATAGTAGAGATAATAACCCCAAGTGGGGAGAAGAGGACAGGGCAGGTATTGGAGGTAAGGGAGGACATTGCCGTTGTACAGGTATTTGAAGGTACCACAGGTTTAAGTACAGATAGAACCAGGGTAAGGTTCACAGGTGAAACTGCAAAGATTGGAGTCTCCTTAGAGATGTTAGGTAGAATATTCGACGGAACAGGGAGACCAATAGACGGGGGACCTGAGATCATACCTGAGAAGAAGATGGATATTAACGGTTACCCCTTAAACCCTGTATCTAGAAGGACACCTGACGACTTTATCCAGACAGGTATCTCTGCAATAGACGGTCCAAACACCCTAGTTAGAGGTCAGAAGTTACCTATATTCTCAGGTTCAGGTCTTCCACATAACCAGTTGGCAGTACAGATTGCAAGGCAGGCCAAAGTTAGGGGAGAGGGAGAGAGGTTTGCAGTAGTATTTGCAGCTATGGGTATCACCTCTGAAGAGGCAAACTTCTTCATGGAGGAATTTAAAAAGACAGGTGCCCTTGAGAAGGCTGTAGTATTTATAAACCTGGCAGATGACCCTGCAATTGAGAGGATCCTCACCCCAAGGATTGCACTAACTACCGCAGAGTATCTAGCCTATGAAAAGGACATGCACGTCCTAGTTATACTGACGGACATGACCAACTACTGTGAGGCCCTGAGGGAGATCGCCGCAGCGAGGAACGAGGTACCTGGTAGAAGAGGATATCCTGGATATATGTATACAGACCTGGCTACTATATACGAGAGGGCAGGTAGAGTAAAGGGTAAGAAGGGAACTATTACCCAGATTCCAATACTTACCATGCCCCACGACGATATTACCCACCCAATACCTGACTTAACAGGTTATATTACAGAGGGACAGATAGTACTCTCAAGGGAGTTACACAGAAAGGGTATCTATCCGCCTATTGACATACTTCCATCACTTTCAAGACTTGCCTCAAAGGGGCAGGGTAAGGGGAAGACGAGGGAGGACCATCCAAAGGTCATGAGTCAGATCTATGCAGCCTATGCAGAGGGTAGAAGCTTAAGGGATCTTGTTGCAGTTGTTGGAGAGGAGGCACTTACAGAGAGGGACAGGGCCTACCTAAGATTTGCAGATGAATTTGAGAGAAGGTTTGTAAGTCAGGGTAAGGATGAGGATAGAAGTATAGAGGAGACGTTGGACCTTGCCTGGGAGTTGTTAACTATACTACCAAGGGAGGAGTTGAAGAGGATACCCGAGGAGTTAATTGAGAAGTACCTACCTAAGAAGTAATACCCCTTTATTTTTTTAGGTGTTAACATGGCCCAGGTCAACCCCACAAGGATGGAGTTGTTAAAACTTAAAAACAAGATAAAACTTGCTCAGAAGGGGCATAAACTCCTAAAACAGAAGAGAGATGCCCTTGTAATGGAGTTTTTCGATATTATCCATCAGGCCTCAGGGTTAAGAGAGAAGGTAAATAAGGCCCTAGCTGAGGCCTATAGAAATCTAGTAATGGCCCAGGGTGTAATGGGTACCCTGGCAGTGAAGGAGGTATCCCTCGCCTCAAAAAACCCTAACATAAAGTTGGAGATAGACTCAAGGAATATAATGGGTGTCACTGTACCTGTAATGGAGGTAGAGAATGTAAGGAGGGATGTATCCTCCAGGGGCTATGGACCTTACGGTGTTTCCTCTAAAGTGGATGATGCTGCAAGGGCCTTTGAGGAGGCTCTGGAGCTTATTGTAGAACTGGCGGAAATTGAGACCTCCATAAAACTACTTGCAGAGGAGATCATCACCACAAAGAGGAGGGTAAATGCCCTGGAGTATGTAATAATCCCCAGGTTGGAGGAGATGAAGAAGTATATCGCCATGAGACTGGATGAAATGGAGAGAGAGAACTTCTTCAGGCTAAAACTTATTAAGAAGAGAATAAGTGCCAGGGAAGAGGGTTAAGTAATATGAAGAGGATTAAGGTAATCTCACCTGCAACCTCTGCAAACCTAGGCCCAGGTTACGACATCTTTGGATTGGCACTCTCTGAACCCTACGATATTATAACCCTTTCCAAATCTGAAGAAGGTATAAGTATATCCCTGAGGGGAGAGGGGGCAGATAGGATACCTGAAGATGTTGATAGAAACACCGCTGGAGTTGTTGCCAGGGAGATAATCAAAGACTTCGACATTGAAGGAGGGGTTAAGATAGAGATTGAAAAGGGGATTAGACCAGGTAGTGGCCTAGGTAGTAGTGCAGCATCCTCTGCAGGGGTAGCCTTTGCCATGAATGAACTCTTCAATTTAAACCTCTCTAAGTTGGAACTTGTTAAATATGCATCCCTAGGTGAGTCTATCTCTGCAGGATTTCCCCATGCAGATAACGTTGCTCCTGCAATATACGGCGGCTTTACCATGGTGATCAACTACAACCCCCTGGAGGTTTTACACATACCTGTAGATTTTAAGGTACTTGTAGCTCTTCCCGATGTAGAGGTATCCACAAAGAGGGCCAGGGAAATACTACCAGATAGCATCCCACTTAGATCCATGGTGAATAATGTAGGAAAGGCCTGTGGCATGGTCTACAGTCTCTTTAAAAAAGACCTTGAACTCTTTGGAAGATGTATGATGGGGGACCAGGTTGTTGAACCCTGCAGATCCCAGTTAATCCCTAGATACCTAGAGGTGAAGGAGAGGGTAAGGGATCTAGTATACGGTATAACTATAAGTGGATCTGGACCTGCAGTGATAATCCTACCTAGAGGGGATAAGGTCTCCCAGGTAGAGGAGATAATTGACGAGATATGGGGATGTCCCCTATATAATACCAGGGTAGGACTTGGGATTCAGGTTTTGGAAAGAGATTAAGACTATTTTTAGAATAATTTTTATCAGAGTTTATCAATAATTCTATTTTAGAGGGATTAACGGTGATTTAATGGATTTCTCTAAAATTGAGGAGAATTTTCAAAGGTTAAAAGAGGGTGAAATTACACCTAAGGACGGTCTAATATCCAGGGAGGATGCCCTAGAGCTTTTCAAAATCTCCAGATGGGAGGATTATCTAAAGCTCTTTAAGCTGGCCTCTCAGGTTAGGGACTACTTTATAGATGAGATCGAGATAACCTCCACTATCCATGTTACCAACATTTGCAAAATAACCCCAAAGTGTCTCTACTGTGGTTTTGCAGCAGGGACCTCTAAGGCAGGTTACTACAAACCCTTTAGGCTATCAGATGAGGATATAAAAAGATGTGCCATTGCCATAGAGAGAAGTGGTATATGCAGGGTAAGTTGCTCCTCTGGACATGGCTACCAGGGGAAGGAGGTTATTAGGGCCTTAAAGATAGTTAAGGAGAATACCAATTTGGAGGTCTTAGTAAATGCAGGGGGAGATCTTACCGAGGAGAGTATAAGGGAGTTGAAGAAGTACAGGGTGGACACCATATGTTGTAACTTAGAGACTATAAACAGGGAACTCTTTGCAAAGTTGAAACCTGGAGAGAGTTTAGATAGAAGGATAGAGATCTGTAGATTAGTTAAAAAGTACAATATTGAATTATCCTCTGGGTTGTTAATTGGGATTGGTGAGAGTTATAGGGACAGGGTAGATCATCTACTATTCCTCAAGAAGCTAGATGTAGATGAGATACCTGTTATGGGTTTCAACCCCTACCCAGGTACCCCTATGGAGAACCATCCAAGGTGCTCCTCCCTGGAGCAGGGGAAGACTATAGCAATAGCAAGGTTGATGTTCCCCAGTATTAGAATAACCTCTCCAACTCCCACCATAGGACCTGAACTTGTACAGATTGCACTCCTTGCAGGGGCAAGTAACGTAGCAACTGTAATACCTGAAAACTACCCCCTAGATGTGAAGGGTGTGGGAAATCCTAAAACTGGAAACCTTAGAGAGGTTGTTAGGATGATAAGGGAGTTGGGGTTGAAACCTAAGTTAAGGGATAGCTATGATAAAGGTGGGAGTCACAAGAATGTATAGGGATGTTGCAGAGGAGATAGGGATCGAGAACTACTCAGTGATAGACCCCTACAACACCAGGTTGAAGAATGAATACTCCCTACTTATTATCTCCCGGGGATACAGGGAGAAGGTTAAGAGGTTGAATCCCTTCCCTATCTTTGAGATCTCCTCTGCAACCTTTGACGATTTAATAAACAGTGTAAAGGGCCTGGCTAGATTGAATTTAGGCTCCCCTGAGAAGATAGAGAGGTATCTCCTCACTATAGAGGAGAGGAAGAATTATATCAAATCCCTAGATGTGAAGAGGGATGTTGAGGTAAATCCCCTGTCTCACTTTCTAGAGAAGGTGGTGTTAGATCTTAACATCCCCGTATCCAGGGAGGGTATTCCCCTGGTACCTGACTATATGGCAGATAGATATAGGGGGAAGAAGGCGTTTATTTTAAAAACCCACAAGTACCACTTAAATACCCTTGAAAGGGTGGAAGATAGATATCTCTCCCTTATAAACTTGTTGAACTCCTTTTCCGGTGATAACCTTGATCTCTAGGAGATGTCTTAAGCTAGCATCCTCTGATATCAGGGAGATATTTAACCCCTCCTCAGAGGGAACTATCAACCTAGGTATTGGGGAGCCAGACTTTACCACACCTAGGCATATAGTAGAGGCTGCAAAGAGGGCCCTCGACGAGGGAAAAACCCACTACACCCCTAACAACGGTATCTACGAACTTAGGGAAGAGATATGCAACAGGGTGAAGGTAGACTACAACCTGGATGTACATCCAGAGAATGTTATCATCACCTGTGGCGCCTCAGAGGGTTTAATGTTATCCCTTATGTCCCTAGTGGATAGGGGAGATGAGGTGATAGTTACAGATCCTGCCTTTCTATCTTACAGGAATCTCATCCACCTATGTGAGGGTAGACCTGTTCCTGTAAAACTTGAGGAGGATTTCTCCCTAGACCTGGAGAAGGTCAAGGAAAGTATAACAGATAAAACCAAATGTATTGTGATAAATACACCTGCAAACCCTACTGGGAAGGTGATGAGTAAGGAGGAGATAAAGGGACTCTCAGATATTGCAGAGGATTACAACGTGATAATAATATCAGATGAGGTCTATGACAAGATTCTCTACCAGGGGAGGCACTACTCCCCTATGAGATATACCGAGAACTGTATAGTGGTCAATGGATTTTCCAAAACCTACGCCATGACTGGATGGAGAATAGGTTACCTCTATGTAAGTGAGGGTTTAAACAGTAGACTTAATATTATAGATCACATGATAAAGATACACCAGTACTCCTTCGCATGTGCAACGTCCTTCGCCCAGTACGGTGCACTTGCCGCCTTGAGAGGGGATCAAAGTTGTGTATATGAGATGGTGGAGGAGTTCAGGAGGAGAAGAGATCTCATGGTTAAGGGTTTAAGGGATGTGTTTAAGTTGTATCCACCTGAGGGTGCCTTCTATATCTTCCCCAACACGGAGGAGTACGGAAGTGGAGAGGATGTTGTTAATAGGTTGATGGAGAGGGGAATACTGGCAGTTCCTGGAATAGCCTTCGGAGAGGGAGGTAGATACCATATAAGGCTCTCCTATGCCACCAAGTACCAGTATATCGAGAGGGCTGTAGAGATAATAAGGGAAACCTTCCTGGAGGGGTGTTGATGATTGTAAAGATTAGAACCAGGATTAAACCTACGGAGGATAGGGAGAAGGTTATCAGGGCCGTGAAAAATATATTCAGGGACGCGGAGATTGAGATAGACGAGGATAACATAGTAACTGGAGAGACTAGAAGCCTAAAGAAACTTAAGGAACTTATTAGAAAACAGGCTATATTGGATGCTGCCAGGATGATTTTAGAGAAAGGGATTTCAGGGAACTCCACAAGGTTTGTATTAAATAAGCAGGCTGCCTACTGTAGGGTTGTAAATTTTGACAGGGATGTCCATGGGGGTATAGATGTAAAGGTTATTGCAGAGGAGGGGGAGGATATAAGGGCCATAGTTAAAGATATAGCACCAAGGACAAAGGATGGAAAGATAGTTGAGGAGGAAGAAATCCTAGAAGGTGATAACTTCTCATATGAATAATATATAGGGGATAGGATGCTCTACAAGAAGATACTGATACCAACAGATAACTCTGACGTATCCATAGAGGCTGCAAGGCATGGTTTGGAGATAGCAAGGCTGATGAACTCCAAGGTATACGTTATATACGTGGTAGACATCATGCCCTTTATAGGACTGCCTACAGAGGGCTTTTGGGAGACTATGAGGGAGGTTTTAGAGGAGGAGGGTAGGGAGGCCTTTAAGAAGATAGAAAAGATGGCTAAAGAGATAGGTGTTGATATCACTACCGAGATCCTAGAGGGTAGTCCTGCCAGGGAGATAGTGGAGTATGCTGAGAGGAGAGGCATAGACCTTATAGTTATGGGAACCTCTGGGAAAAGTGGAATAGATAGACTACTACTAGGTAGTGTGGCGGAGAAGGTCAGTAGGAAGGCCCAGTGCCCAGTGCTCCTTGTAAAGATGAGGAAAAAGAAATAAGGTGATAAATTGAGTGAAAAGGTAGACTTTATCCAGGGTAATATAGCATGTGCAAGAGGGGCAATTAAGGCAGGTTGTAGATTCTTTGGGGGATATCCTATAACCCCCTCTACAGAGGTTGCAGAGGAGATGGCAAGGATACTTCCAAAGGTAGGTGGCTACTTCATTCAGATGGAGGATGAGATAGGGGCTATGGCAAGTGTAATAGGTGCAAGTTGGAGTGGTTTAAAGGCCATGACGGCAACTTCAGGTCCAGGACTTAGCCTAATGATAGAACAGATAGGGTTTGCCTATATGACAGAGGCACCCTGTGTAATAGTGGATGTACAGAGGGGAGGCCCCTCTACTGGGCAGCCCACCTATGCCAGTCAGGGAGATATGATGCAGGTGAGATGGGGTGCCCATGGAGACTATGAACCTATAGCCCTTGCACCCTCCTCAGTACAGGAGATGTACGACTTTACAATTATGGCATTTAACTACGCCGAGATGTACAGGATACCAGTGTTTGTCATGGCAGATGAGATTGTAGGGCATATGAGGGAGAAGGTGGTACTCCACGACAACATCCCAGTGGTGGATAGAGCTATCCCCGAGGAAAAACCCTGTAAGAAACCCTTCCCCTTTGATAAAGATGTTGCAGAGATGCCTGTATTTGGAAGGGGCTACAACGTACATGTTACAGGACTCACCCATGACGAGAGAGGTTATCCAGATGTCTCACCTGAGACCCACGACAAGTTAGTGAGAAGGATATGTAACAAGATAAGGAAGAACAAAGATAAGATTGTAAAATACGAGGGGAAGTACCTGGACAGTGATACTATCTTCCTATGCTATGGGACACCCTCAAGAACTGTAAAGTATACAGTTGAGATACTGAGGGAGAAGGGTTACGATGTAGGATACCTTAGACTGATAACTGTCCATCCCTTCCCTGACAAGGTGGTAAGGGATCTAAAGGCCTCCAGGATTATAGTGCCTGAGATGAACCTGGGTCAGATTGTAGAGGAGGTGATGAAGTACAGTAGAGCAGAGGTAATACCCTGTACCAAGATAGGAGGGGAATTACATAGACCAGAGGACCTTATGGCATTTGTAGAATAACTTTTTATACTCTGTGAGGTAGATCATGAAGGTATCCTACAAAGATATTATTATCATCATACTTCTTTTTAGTCAGATAACTCTTATTTTCCATATCTTATCTAAAAGTGACAACCCTGGGAATGACAATTTTTTAAATTTAGAGGGGATAGATAATTTCAGTAACCTAAGTGAGATGGAGAACATTGTGTTAGAGGAGACTATACCTAAGGTAGACAACACCACAATTTATAACAACACCCCAACATCTAGGGAGGAGAAACACCCTGTAAGAAATATCTCCCTAGAGGACCTCTTTTTGGACCTGCCCTATTCCAACGTTATAAGGGTATCTGAAGGGAAGGGGAAGGGTATAGTAAAGATCTACGAGAAGGATGGGAGGAGAATAAGTTTCGACGTTAGGGATTATAAACCTAACCTGGATAATCCCAGGTTTCTCAAGGTCCTGAAGGAGAGGAGACCCTTCAGGTACGGTATCTACTACAGTTATAAGTACATCTCTCAATACGGGAACAACACCTCTGTAGACTACTGCTACTACAGGGAGGTTGGAAGGTATCACATAATCATGGGATTTGACAGGGAGGATGAATTTGTCAGAGAGATGTGGTTAAGATGGAATGAGTACATAGAGAGTATACAACCTACAGGTAGAAATTATGAAGGTGAAGATTAGACAACTCCCAGAGGACTTTATAGTGGAGGAGATACTAGATGAAAAGGCCCTCAAAGAGGGGGATGCCTACAACCTCTATCTGTTAAAGAAGGTAAACATGGAGAATTTAAGGACTCTGTCCTACATATCCAAGAGGTTCAGGATACCTTTAAAGGAGATAGGTTACTGTGGCTTAAAGGACAGGCACGCCGTTACAATTCAACATATCACCATCCCAGCAAGATACGGGATACTGTCACTGAGGGAGAAAAATTTAGAGTTAAAGTATCTAAGAAAGGTGGGAAGTCCTTTAAAACTGGGGCAGTTGGCAGGAAATAAGTTCAAAATCACCATAAGATATCTTAAAAAGGAGTACCTCCCAAGGGTTGAGGAGAATCTAAAAAAGTTACATCTGGGAGTTCCCAACTACTACGACACCCAGAGATTTGGAAGTGTGTATAGAAGTGGGGAATTCATTGCCAAGGAGTACATGATGGGAAACTACGAGAAGGCCCTCAAGATAATACTTACCAGGTATAGAAAAAGTGAGAGTAAGTTGGTAAAGGATCTAAAGAGATACATAAGTAGTCACTGGAGGGACTGGGAATCCATTTTAAGGTATATGAGGGAGAGGGGGATAAGGGACAGGATGTTTCACAACATAATTAGTTATCTCCAGGGTGGAGATGAGGAGGAGAGGTTTAAGGAGGCCTTCAAGTTCGTAGATATCAGGTTGAAGAAGTTATTTGTCTCCGCCTATCAGAGTTACCTCTGGAATGAATCTGTAAAGACCCTCTTAAAGGGTTATATTCCCAGGGAAGATAGGGTATATATTGACTACAGCTGTGGAACCTTTCTATTCTACAGGGACATAGGGGAGGATGTCCTTAACACCTTAAGGGATGAGACCTTCCCAACCATAACCCACGACCTGGATACAAAGGATGTCAAAGAGGAGTACAGAGAGATTATAGAGGATGTGTTAAAGAGAGAGGGTTTAAAAATAGAGGACTTCAACAGACTTCTAGATCTTTCAAAACCCTCCTATACCGAGAGGCGAATACTCTCCGTCCCAGAGAATGTGAGATATGGGGAGTTTCTAGAGGACGAGTTAAATAGGGGCAGGTATAAGATCACCCTGGAATTTCAGTTGAGGAAGGGCTGCTACGCCACCATGGTGGTAAAAAGAGTGACCCTTTAAATAATATACTCTTTTTAACGGATGTGGGAATATGGAGAACATCCTATTTTCAGAGTGGACGAGAAATTACAGGAAGTTAAAGGATCTAAAACAGTTGAAGGAAGACATTATAAGGAATTTTCAAGAGTGGGGAGTTTTAGATGAGAAGATAGTGTGTATGCTCAGTGGGGGGAAGGATAGTGCTACAGCCCTGGCGTTGGCCAAGGATCTAGGTCTTAACGTCTCCCTGGCCATCCACTTTACCCATAGGTGGAGTTGGCAACTCTCCAGGGAGGAGGCTAAGAGGATAGCAGAGAGGTTCCAGGTTCCCATAAAGTTTTACGATATTACAGAGGACCTAAAGAGAAGGACAAAGGGTGCAAAGGGGAGAAGTATATGTCGTATCTGCAAGAGTATAATGAAGACTAAGGCTGTGAGGATAGCGAGGAGGGAGGGGGCAAAGGTAATTATGACTGGGGACACCTCTGTAGAGAAGATCTCAGGTCCTATTATGCAGTATCTAAAGGAGAAATATGGAGAGGTAAGATTTGAGAAGATGGAGTTAACCCCGGTACCTAAGAGGTACAACTTTCTCTTTTTCAGACCCCTTATCAGATGTGGATATGAGGACATATTGAAACTTGTGGAGTACTACAAGATAGAGGTTAGAAGGGTACATGAGGCTGGAGATAGATGGGGGTTCTGGAGGGAGGGATGTCCATTACAGTACTGTGACAACGATGCCCTGGTAACAGAGGACCTTCTAGACAAACTATATATATACAATGAAAAGATTACAGAAGTGGCCAGAAGGGACGGTAGATTTAGGGCCTCTATAAGGCTCCCCTCCAGGGAAATTATAGTTATCCCTGTTAGAGATGACGTGGGAGAGAAGGAGAAGGAGGAATTTATAAAGAAACTGGGAGAGGTCTTAGAAAAGCTATAGGTGTTGTCCATGATACCTATTATATACAAGGAGATGTGCCCAAACTGTTTTGAAGAGATCTACAGTAGTAGGTTGGAGACAGGGGTATGTGAGAGATGTCTAGAGGAGGATAAAAAGTACTCCAAGTTGGACCTCTGTAGGAAACTAAGAGAGGAGAATAAGTTGGATAAGTTAAAGAACTACTGTAAGGTTTGGAATGAGTTTAAGGAGTTTGAGGAATTCTGTAAGGAGTTAGGTTATGAGCTTCTAAGTATTCAGAAGATGTGGGCCAAGAGGGTTTTGAAGAATAAGAGTTTCTCCATAGTTGCACCTACTGGTGTTGGTAAGAGTTTCTTCGGAGTGATTATGAGTCTCTACCTGGCAAGTAGGGGGAAGAGATGCTATATAATCCTCCCCACCACCCTCCTAGTTAAACAGACCTACGAGAGGGCAATATCCCTTGTAGGAGATAGGATCAAGGTGGTATGTTATCACTCAGAGTTAAGTGAGAGGGAGAAGAGGGAGGTGAAGGAGAGGATAGAGAAGGGGGACTTTCAGGTGTTGATTACAACTTCCAACTATCTCACCAGAAATATGCCCAATACAACCTTTGACTTTATATTCGTAGATGACGTGGATGCCCTTTTAAAATCCTCCAAGAATATAGATAGAACTTTAATACTTCTAGGTTTCAGTAGGGAGTTGATAGAGGAGGCCTACAGAATTATAATACTTATGAGGAGGAGGAGATTCGAGGAGGCCCTAGAACTTAGGGAGAAGTTGAAAAAGAAGATAGAGGGTATTAAACATGGATGTATAGTTATTGCATCTGCAACTGGAAAGAGTTATGGAGACAGGGTTAAGTTATACAGGGAGTTGTTGGACTTTGAAGTTGGATACGGTATAAACAAGTTGAGAGACGTTGTTGACATATACGACGAGATAGGTATGGAGAAGGTTTTAGAGTACGTTAAACTCTTAGGTACTGGTGGCCTTGTATTTGTATCCCAGGATTACGGCTTGGAGATGGCAAAGGATATTGAAAATCTTTTAAAAGAGCATAACATAAAGGTCAAGCTTATCTATTCAAAGGATAAGGAGGGGTTTGAGGAATTTAGGGAGGGTAAGATAGATGTACTTATAGGGGTTGCATCCTACTACGGGGTTCTAGTTAGAGGGCTGGATATGCCTGAGAGGGTGAGGTATGCCCTATTCTACGGTATTCCAAAGATGAAGTTTAAACTAAGGGAGTACCTGGAGAAGGTAAGGGAGAGTAGGGGGATCGAGGTCGACATAGAGGGGAAGTCTCTGGAGGAGATAGAGGAGATTCTAAAGAGGGATTTAAAGTTGAAGAACTTCTCCCTAAGGGTTGAGGAGGATGAGATCTACCTCCTTATACCTGATATAAAGACCTATATTCAGGCCTCTGGTAGAACCTCCAGGATGACAGAGTTTGGTCTAACAAAGGGGGCCTCCATACTACTGGTAGATGACTGGAAGTTGTTTGAGAGTGTTAAGAAGTATATGCTGTTCAACTATGAAAGTGAGTTTAAAAGTGCCAAAGAGGTTAACTTTGAGGAGCTGATAAAGAAGATAGACGAGGACAGGGAGAGGATTAAGCTAGGTAAGAAGAGGGGTAAGGTACCTGATCTATTGAAGTCCATCCTTATGGTTGTAGAGAGTCCAAATAAGGCTAGGACAATAGCAAGTTTCTTTGGAAGGCCCTCAAGGAGAAAGATAAGAGGTATAAACGTCTACGAGGTATGTATGGGGGATATAAATCTAATAATAACAGCCAGCGGTGGCCATATCTTCGACCTAGTTACCAAGGAGGGATACTACGGGGTAAAGATAGAGGATAACCTCTATATCCCTATCTACATGGCTCTGAGAAAGATAAATGGAGAACAGATAACTGATCAAAAGGATATAGAGGAGATAATTAAGGAGTTGATGGAGAAGGGGGAGAGGGTAAACCTGATAAACTGTAGAGATAACATTGAGACTATAAGAGAGATTGCCGATGAAGTAGATGGGGTATTTATAGCCACAGATATCGATACTGAGGGGGAGAAGATTGGCTACGATATAGGCCTAAATGTTTTACCCTTTAACAAAAACATCTACAGGATAGGGTTTAACGAGATAACTAGAAGGGCAATTTTAAGGGCTGTGGAGGCATATAAAAGAGGCGAGGAGTTAAAGCTAGATGAGAACAAGGTCAAGAGTCAACTAGTTAGGAGAATAGAGGATAGGTGGATAGGATTTAAACTTAGTCAGAAGTTGTGGGAGGTCTTCAAGAAGAACTACCTCTCTGCAGGTAGGGTGCAGACACCAGTTCTAGGCTGGATAATAGAGAGGTATGAGGAACATAAGAAGAAGGTACCTTACCTCTCCCTGAAGCTGGAGTACGATATATACCTTGGAAAGGTATGGGAGGGGGACTTTAAGGGGGATGAGGTGGAGGTTGAGGTAAAGCTCTATAAAAAAGAGGTCCCTCCACTACCTCCCTTTACCACAGATACCCTCCTGGAGGAGGCCACAAAGAAGTTCTACTTAAGTACAGAAGAGGTTATGAAGATAGCTCAGGACCTCTTTGAACTGGGTTTAACTACCTACCACAGAACCTCCTCCACAAGGGTATCCCTAGATGGTATGAGGGTTGCAAGGGAGTACCTGAAGTTATCCAACTTGGAGGACTACCTGAAGAACAGGGAATTTTACATGGAGGGGCCACATGAGTGTATAAGGCCTACAAAACCTATGGATACTGGAGAGCTTATAGAGTTCATCAGGGAGAACAACATAAGTTTAAGTAGAAACCACTTAAGGGTATACGATCTTATATTTAGAAGGTTTATAGCCTCCCAGATGAAGGAGGCCATCTTACTCTACCAGGAGTTGTATATAAAGGATGTGGAGGAGAAGATAGAAGGCTATGTAGATGTGGAGTTTGAGGGCTGGAGTAGAATGTATAAATTGAAGTTGAGAAAACTCCCAAGAATTGAGAAGAATAGATTGAAGGTTTTGGAGTACAGTGTAAGAAAGGTAAACAAGGTGCCACTTTACGACGAGGGAGAGGTTGTAAAACTTATGAAGGAGAGGGGAATAGGAAGACCCTCCACCTACGCCCAGATAATAAAGAAGTTGTTAGACAGGGGTTATGTTATAAAGAGTAAAAACAAGGGTAAGTTGATACCTACAAAGTTGGGAATAGAGGTCTACAACTATCTTATTACACACTATCCACATCTTATATCCGAGGAAAAAACTAGGGAACTTGAGGAAATTATGGACAAAATAGAGAGGGGAGAGGTGGACTACATCCAGGTGTTACACTCTTTAAAAGCTGTATGTGATAGGATATAACACAACCTGGGGTATCTTTATATAGAAGTTTGGTTATAGTAAAAAATGGATATCCTAATAAAAAAGAGAGAGTTTATTCACCCTTATTTACTATCATCTTTAGGGCCATTCTTACATCTTCCTCTTTAACAGTCTTTCTGTTGGCATGTTTAGCCAGCTCTACAGCCCCCTTGGCGATCTCCATTGCTATTTCCTCGAGAGCCTCTACTAATGCCTTGGCAGCCTTTTCACTTACCCTCTCTGCACCTGCCTCCTTCAATATCCTTGCCACTGGTGCAACTGGAAGCTTTGCCATCCCATCACCTCTTTTACTTTATATTTTTAAGTCTTAAAAAGGATATATATAAATTTTTCGGAAATAAAGGTATCACAGAGGGGTTTAACTCTTTATCTCCTATATCCTAGATTTTTTGCCATCTTTAGGAGTCTTTTTACCCTCTCCTCTGTAGGTGGGTGTGTAGAGAAGAGTTTCATTATAGTCTCATCTCTAAAGGGATTCACTATAAAGAGATGTGCAGTTGCTGGATTTCCCTCCTCAAGGGGATACATACTTACTCCTTTTTCAAGTTTAATCAGTGCATTTGCCAAATATAGGGGATGGGAGTATCTAGCTCCCCCCTCATCTGCACGGAACTCCATCTGTCTAGAGATGGCAAACTGTATTAGGGTAGCAGCGATAGGTGCAAATATCATAAAGATTAAGGTACCTATAAATTCCAGAGGGTTGTCTTCATCTTCCCTAGCAAATCCAAATAACAGTCCCCACTGGAGCATATCTGCAAGGTATATAATGGCCCCTGCAAGTACTGCCACTATGGTACCTATTAGGATATCCCTATTTTTTATATGGCTTATCTCATGGGCAATTACTCCCTCCAACTCCTGGGAGTTAAGGAGATTCATAATACCTGT
>DQVW01000076.1 GCA_015661555.1 Methanothermococcus okinawensis | reverse complement strand
TATGTACTGGCTCCTGCCCAGTGTGAGCCCTTCTACCAGTTCTTCGAGCATATATTGGTAGATGTAGATAAACCTGTGAAATTCGTAGATAGAAGTGGTTGGACATATAGATGGGAAGGAGGTGGAGCTAGGGGACTTGATAGAGTTAATGAATTCTTAAGGATAGAGTGTGTAATGCTAGGTAGTCCAGAGTTCGTTGAAAAGGTTAGGGACGATACATTGAGATACGCCGAGAAACTAGCTGAAAAACTAGACTTGGAGTACTGGACTGTAGTTGGAGACGATCCATTCTATTTAGAAGGTAGGAAGAAGGAGGACAGGGATATAGAGTTTCCAGAGATACCTAAGTACGAGATGAGATTATGGCTACCCTATGAAAAGGAGGAGAGGAAAGGAGTTGCAGTAACCTCTGCAAATGTCCATGGGACTCACTTTGTAGAAGGCTTTAACATAAGGGATTACAAGGGGAGGAAGGTATGGACTGGATGTACAGGCTACGGTATAACAAGGTGGGTTGTGGGATTCTTAGCCCAGTACGGTTTCAACTACGAGGACTGGCCAGAGATCATTCAGAAGAAGTATGGAGAACCCCTTGAGATTCCAAAGGTGATCAACTGGCCTTAAGAGTAAAAACTCTCAATTATATATGACTACCACATACTAACAACTACTGGTATATTAGATACCTTAATATAAGGATTCTTCTTTACCATTAAGATAGCATCTGTACCATCTTCGTAATACCTTGGTAGTAGTCTCTTATCCCTATAACCTCTCTTGTAGTAGAACCTCCTCGCCTCCCTGTTGTTAAACCTCACCTCTAGGGCTATATATCCAACGTTATACTTTTTAAATAGAATATCCTCTAGCTCTTTCAAAAGTGCAGAACCTATCCCCCTATTTCTATATTCCCTAGAGGTTGCAATGGACACTATATGCCCATGTCCCCACTCTATAATCCCCATAATATATCCTACTATTTTTTTACTTCTTTCATCCTCTGCAACTAGGAACCCCTCTGGAAAGGAAGATAATATCTGCATTATCAGTAGAGGGGGATAGGTATATTTAAAAGAATCCTTCTCTATCTTTATTACCTCAGGTATATCTTCATGTCTCATCTTTCTGATCCTAATATTTTCCATCATCTTCACAGTTGTTCTTTACTCTTTTTTAGATCTTCCAATATAAGATTAGCCACCTTCTTCCCAGAGAGGAACATACCTCCAAAGACTGCTCCCATCCTGTATCCCCCATGGACAGCATTTGCTGCCATACCACAGACGTATAACCCTGGGAATATCTCTCGAGTATTCCTAAGTAGGGAGTTCTCCCCCTTTTCAGCCCATAGGGATCTCTCCCCTGGGATCTCCAATTTTAACTCCTTGTTCTTCCTTGCAAGGATATTTGAAACTGATGCCTCATGTCCAGTTGCATCTATTACATACTTTGCATCTATTGTAAGGGGATCTATATGGAGCCCTGCCTTCTCGATGGCGTAGGAGTTAATTACAACCCCACATACCCTATTATCCTTCAATATAACGTCTTCAACGACGATACCAGTTAGTATTCTTGCACCTGCATCTAGAGCTCCACAACCTAACTTTGCAGAAACCTCTACAGAGTTGGCAACGTATAACCCATTGCCTACATCTTCCAATTTAACGTTGAAATCCCTTAGGATCTCATGGGCAGGCTCCTGTACTGTAATGTAGGGGAATCCCATACCTCCTCCCCAGATACCCCCTCCGAAGGACAGATGTCTCTCTAACACTACAACCTTAACACCATTCTCTGCCAGATACTTAGATGCTGTCAATCCACTGGGACCCCCACCTACGATTACAACATCTACCTCTAATATATCCATCCACATCTTAAAGGAGGTGTTCAAAATTGCCTTAGTTATTTCTTTTTCCTCTACCTTTCTCAATTTACATTCCATAAACTATACCCCACAGATTTTTTTATTTTAATTTTTTACTTTAATAAATTTTAATAATTATCATAATACTATTTATAAAAGTTTTCATTTTTAATAATTACAAAAAACAGGAAGGTGATAATGTGGTGAATATAGTTGTTAAAAAGTTAGATACTACACCTATAGAGGAGAGACCTATTGAGATCGTAGAGAGAAAGGGGTTAGGCCATCCAGACAGTATCTGCGACGGTATAGCTGAAAGTGTAAGTTCAGCACTTTGTAAGATGTACAGGGAGAAGGTAGGTACTATCCTCCATCACAACACAGATCAGGTGGAACTTGTTGGGGGGCATGCCTATCCAAAATTTGGTGGGGGACATATGGTAGCCCCTATTTACATCCTCATATCTGGAAGGGCTACTATGCAAATACTAGATAAGGAGAAAGGAGAGATTATTAAATTACCTACAGGAACTGTCGCCATCGAGGCTGCAAGATCCTATCTGAAGAAGGTTCTGAGGAACATAGATGTAGATAAGGATGTAATAATAGACTGTAGGATGGGGCAGGGATCTACAGATCTGATCGAGGTATTTGAGAGGAAAAAATCTGAGATCCCCCTGGCAAATGACACATCCTTCGGAGTAGGGTACGCCCCACTTAGTACTACAGAGAGGTTGGTGTTGGAGACAGAGAGGTTTCTAAACAGTGAGGAGTTAAAGAGGGAGATCCCTGCAGTTGGAGAGGATATAAAGGTTATGGGCCTAAGGGAGGGGAAGAAGATCACACTAACTATAGCCATGGCTGTAGTGGATAAATACGTGAAATCTCTCGAGGAGTACTACGAGGTGAAGAGGAAGGTTAAGGAGAAGGTGGAGAAG
>DQVW01000066.1 GCA_015661555.1 Methanothermococcus okinawensis | reverse complement strand
GTAGTTAGTGTGGTAAACTTTGGGCTGTGGATAATGTTCTCCAGGGCGGTAGCCAGGTACTACCTGGAAAAAGAGTTAAGAGGTTAATTGTCCTCCTTGAAGTACTGGTCGTACTCCCCCTTATCTATCAACTTTATCACTTCTTTTGGATCCTTCCCATCCACTGTAACCCCCATGGACACACAGGTTCCCACTACCTCTTTTGTGGCATTTTTCAAGGTATAGGAGAGCATAGAGTCCTTCTTCATCTTGGCAATCTTCACAGCCTGCTCCATGGTGAGGTTACCCACTATCTTGTGTTTAGGTTCTGAGGAACCCTTCTCAATGTTTAATTCCTTCTTTATAAGTGCCGATGTTGGAGGTATACCAACCTCTATCTTGAAGGTCTTATCCTCGGTATTTACGATGATCTTAACTGGGACACTCATCCCCTCGTAGGCCTTTGTCTTCTCGTTGATCTCCTTCACTACCTTCATTACGTTTATACCTAGGGGTCCTATAGCAGGGCCAAGAGGTGGTCCCGCTGTAGCTTTACCTCCAGTTACCAGTACTTCTACTACCTCAGTACCCATCTTAATCACCTTTTAAATTTGTAATCTTTGATAAATAACCTCTCTATTTAAAATTTACGTTAATCAGGTGCTCTTTGAGACGATCTTCACCTGCTCAACACCAACTGTCACAGGTATGGGAACTGCCGCATCTATCAACTCCAGTGTTACCTCCTCCTTGTGTTTATCCACCCTTATAACCCTACCTCTCTCACCTTTAAAGGGTCCTGCTATCAACTCCACGATGTCTCCCTTCTCTATGTTCTCTATTATCTTATGTGGTGACAGCAGGTGTTCCAGTTCATCTACTGTTGCCTCTCCAGGTACTATCCCCCTAACCTTATAAGTCCTCCTTACCAGCTCCTCCACCGCACCTCTATTTGGTGCCTCCACCAGTACGTATCCCTTTAGGTCCTCAGTGGCCAGTATGGAGTATATGTCTATCTTCTCCTTCTCAGCTTTGGATGCTAAAAATTCAGCGACATTTTTCTCCTGACCTGCTATAGTTCTAACTGCATATATCATGATAACCACCACAAAAAGAGTATTTAAAAAAAGGGCAAAATAGTGGAAATTATAAATTAAAAAGAACTTTAAAAATTTTTAATAAATTGATATAAATAATTTACTACCCTCTAATCAGCCCTTCTGGTTATCCGCTACCTTTTGAAATCGTAGCGGAAACTCCTCACATTTACCCCCACAGATGGGCGCAGGAAGGAATATGAATATTTAAAGCCTCTCTATTTATAAACAGTCTTTAGATACACTATAGGCACGTGAATTATATATCCTAGTATTCCCAGGAAGCATATCCCTAGACCTGTGACCTTTGCAACATTTAGGTACTCCTCCCAGGTAGGTTTCCTCAGTACCATCAGCACCCTTTTACACTGGTGGAGAAATGCCTTCAACTCCTCAATTTTCCTCCTTATCTGGGCTAGCCAGTCTCCATCTTTCCTCTCATTCACGTTACCACTCCTTTATATACTTGGCAGTATATCCACAACTACAGGTTTCTTACCCTTTGGAGTGTTAAATGGTGTTATCTCCTTGGTCTTAGTACCTGTGATTATAAGTAGTACCCTGATGGTGTTCTCCTCGTTTTCATCTATTGTAGTACCCCAGATTATAACGGCGTTCTCGTCCAACCTCTCGGTAACTGTTGAAACGATCTCCTTGGCCTCCTCTACACTCATGTCTTTAGGCCCTGTAATGTGGATAAGTGCACCTTTGGCTCCGTCTACATCTACACAGAGGAGGGGGCTGTTTAAGGCCATGTTAACTGCCTCTTTGGCCCTGTTCTCTGAGTCACTCTCCCCTATCCCTATCATGGCTATTCCACCGTTACTCATCACAGCCTTAACATCTGCAAAGTCCAGGTGAATCTCTCCCACGTTCTGTACAAGTTCTATCATTCCCTTTACAGCGTTGATGAGAACCTCATCTGCCACCTTAAATGCCACCCTCAGAGGTACATTTGGAACGATCTCCAGAAGTTTGTCGTTAGGTATTATCACTATGGTGTCAGCCACCTTCTTCAACTTCTCCAATCCCTTTATGGCGTTGTTCATCCTTATCTTTCCCTCCATGGAGAAGGGCAGGGTAACCACTGCAACAGTTAAGGCCCCTAACTTCCTGGCTATCTCTGCTACCACGGGAGCTGCACCTGTTCCAGTACCTCCTCCCAACCCACAGGTTATAAATACCATGTCAGAGCCCTGGATAGCCTTCTTAATATCCTCCGCATTTTCCTTGGCAGCCTCCTCACCCTTCACAGGATCTCCACCGGCGCCAAGTCCCCTTGTAAGGTTCTTACCTATAAGCACCTTTACATCTGCCTTGGTCTTAAGGAGTTGCTGGGCGTCAGTATTTATAGCTACAGTCTTTATCCCCTTTATATCCTCCTTTGCAAGTCTGTTTAAGGCGTTGTTCCCTGCACCACCACAACCTACAACGGTAATATTGATTTTGGCCATCTCGATATACTTCAAAAGTTCCTTATCTTTCTCAGATAACTCCATATTTTCTTCATCAAAGGAGTCTATTTCCTCCTCCACAATACTTTTTAAAAATTTCAAAGTCTTACCCCCTTTAATTGTTGTTGGGATTATCTTTATAAATTGAGAAAGTATGATATTTATTGTTAATTGTTAAAAGCATTTTTATACTTATGGGGTGAGACCTATGATATCCTCCAAGGCGAGAGAGAGGGCTAAAAAGAAGATTATAGAAGTTGCCAACACCATGTACGACCTTATATTAAAGGGTAAGAGACCGAAACTTAAGATACCTATTAGAAGTTTAAGTAATGCCAAATTTGACAAGGAGAAAGGTACCTTTGTACTCCTGGGAAAGGAAAAGGAGAGGACCTTAACAGTTAACCAGGCCAAGATCTTTGCACAGACTGTTAAGATGATGGAGTTTGCAAAGGAACTCCTGGACAACAACGACTTTTCAACCTTGAGGGAGGCCTATTACGTTTCAAAGAACTGGGGGGAGGCGAGATTTGATGATCAACAACCCTCTAACGAGGTTATAGAGGATCTTGAGGCTGCACTTAACTGTCTCAGAGAGGAGTTAGGATTTATCCCAGAGGAGGATGGATCTGCAGTAGTAGGTCCCCTGAAGATAATAGATAGAACTGCAGAGGGAGAGGAGTTGGTAATAGACTGTAGGAAGTTAGGTAGTGGTGCCTACAACATCCCAAATGACGTTACCAGGCTGGAGTTTGAGACAGATGCCGACTTTGTACTTGCAATAGAGACTGCAGGTATGTTTGCAAGGTTGAACGCTGAAAAATTCTGGAAAAAGAAGAACTGTATCCTGGTATCTTTAAAGGGAGTCCCTGCAAGGGCTACAAGGAGATTTATAAAGAGGTTAAATGAGGAGCATGGCCTTCCAGTCCTAGTGTTTACAGATGGAGATCCCTACGGATACCTTAACATCTACAGGACCCTGAAGGTAGGTAGTGGTAAGGCTGTCCACCTTGCAGACAAGCTGGCTGTCCCAAGTGCCAGGCTAATAGGGGTTACCCCTCAGGATATCATAGATTACGATCTACCTACCCATCCCCTAAAGGAGCAGGATATAAAGAGGTTGAAGGATGGGTTGAAGAATGACGACTTTGTAAAGAGTTTCCCAGAGTGGCAGAAGGCACTTAAACTTATGTTGAAGATGAAGAAGAGGGCTGAGCAGCAGTCCCTTGCCAAGTACGGTTTGAAGTACGTTGTCAACGAGTATCTACCGGCGAAGATAGAGGATCCAAAGAGTTGGCTACCATAGGTTAACCACTTATATTTTCAGGTAGGTAGAACCCTATAAGCTTTATACTGTGTCCTTCACTCCAGTTTTTAGTATCCTTTCCTGCGAGCATGTCTACAATGGAGGGGTGCTCTCCTACAGGATCCTCTACAAAGTATGGGTTATGACTGATTCCCTTTCCATAATGGGTCCCATAGGATCTAGGTGGTGAGATATAGATCAGTGGATATATCCTTATAAGGTTTCCACTGACATATACCTTAGGTTCCTTTGGTGCATACTTTCTAACCCTGAAGTTGTCGAAGTACACGTGTTGATAGTAACCATAATAATGATCTCCCCAAGAGGTTCCAAGTAAAAAGTGACTTCCATAGGGCTTTTCTATTGTTGTATATATTAACCATGGATTTTCATAATTGTATAGTATATAATCTTCTAGAGGAGTATAGGTACCGTTAACCTCTTTTACTGTTTTACTTCCTTCTTTTTTAGTAGTTATTAGGATTTTTATGTGATACCAGGTTTTTTTCCGGGGTGAAGTGTCGGGATTGTAGACTAACATCTTTCTATAGACATGCCAGTAGTCAGCTGAAGACTCATTACATATCATTAATCCCCAGAAATATGGAGCATAAGATAGGCTGTTCCACCATAAATTCTCACCATCTAGAGTATATAGAGCATAACCATCATTTCTATACCTACCCCCTAAATCCAAGGTATAGAAGGCATCTGGATGAGTTGTAGTGTCCCAGAAGTGCTGGGGATCTGCAAGATACCCTACCATTATATTTGGGGAAGTGTAGTAGTATCCATAATTGTTATCTCCCCATGCATCAACCTCTACTATATAATTCTCCAAACTTACGTTGTTAACAGTGATTATTCTTGCAACTGGAGGGGCGTTTACACATCTAATTACCTGGGTATTATATGTGGGGTGGTATAAGAGATAATCAGATGATACTGTATAATACTCCCAGTCCCCATAGAAGTTACTCCATTTAACACCTATAGAATGGTTATATTCAAAATCGTCAAATAACTCAAACACTAGATCTCCATTACTCTCAGGAATTCTTGGGTAGGTGGATATTAAGTATATAGTAACAGTATTACGAGCTTTTAACTTTGGAATCTTTACCCACAGGATGGCCTTGTCATTCCCCCAATACTCTACCCAGTAGGGGATGTAGTTATTCTTCTTATCAATAAATCTTATACCAGTACCATCAGGTTCTTTAGAGAAGTCAAAGTTAGTACTATCCAAAATAATCTTAACCTGAAAATCTGTTAAATCCTGATCGTTAGGGTTGTAAATGTATATAGGCATGATATATGCTGGTTTTCTATAATGGTAGGCATCGAGTATAGTCTTTACAGTAACATACTGAGAGGATCTTATAGTGTCAGTTTTATTTATGGTCCCATTACTATATGAGAGATTGTAGGTGAAAACATAGTCTATTTTAAATGTAAATCCGTCACTCATAGTAATGTTGACTATATCAAAATAGTAGGTAAATCTGTATCCCTGCTCCCTATAGTATCGGCTTACATTATCTAGGTAATTCCTTATACCCTTCTCCGTATTTCTTTCCAGGTAATTAACAACATCTATAGTACTGTTGAAAAATCCTTCATTGGCAACTTTCAAACTGGCGTCATTTAACACCTTATTAAATACAGGTGACAGGGAGGAAGACACTACATGTTCCATAGAGGAGGATTTTAGATCTACAGATGTAGCTTTCATCTCCTCTATTACCTGTTTTTTCTGCAGATCTACAGTGTGGTAAAAAAGTGCCGCTGTTAGAAGTAGTAAAAGTGTTAGTATAAGCATGCTCTGAGAGGTGTACATATTAACCACCGTATATCAGGGTGATATTGATAGGAGTGTTAGATCTAAAATAGTATATGGCTCTTTTAAAGGGATACCCGGGATAATAAGTTATTAAATAGTTGTAAGCCTCTTCCTCACTTAAAAAGTATTTATCTGTAATATGGAGTGACTTTTGATTTCCATAAACCCCGTACCATCCCTCTGTTCTGTTCATCACCATCACAGTAGATACTATAACTAAATCTTTATCTTGCAAATTTCCTTCAGATATAGTGTAATTTCCAATATGTAGTATGTAATTCTCTAAGTCCATTCTATTTTTCAACACCTCCTCTGCCGTTGATCCATAACCACAGTTTATCAGAAGTATTGCAGATTCCAAGGTACCATCAGATACTAGGGCCTTTAATCGATCACTGGCCTTGTCATACAGAATATTGGTCTTTACGGCATCTGCATAGTCCTCTGTATGCTCCACCATAGAGATAGTAAGGAATCCCATCCCTACTATAAGTATTATCACTCCCAACACTACGTCACTATCGAAGATCATAGGTATCCCCTTAATTCTTCAAGGGTAGAACACAGGATATGTTGACAGGTTTAAACTTCAATACGTATATGTTACAATTTTCAGAATATTTAATGTCTAGAGTTATAGGTACATCCTTTGAGATATACAATATCTTTATCTCGTTAGGCTGATACATCTCCCACTTGTGTCTATTTATCACCTTTCCAAACCCACTTATCTTGGGGGTAGTGTCAATCTCCATTTCAAAGGGGATGCCGTTAACGGAGATCACTGCTTTTACAGGTTCTTTGGCAGAGATCTTAATATACTCTAAATCAGAGGGCCTTCTAGTACCAAAGTAAAGAATTTCTCCTTTAGATATGTTTTCCGATATCTCCTTGTAGTCCCCATATCTCCACATTTTTACAGGTACTAACCGACTCTCTGTTTTGACATAGGTGTTACTGAAGTTCTGTACAGGATATACAACCCTTATTATATTGACGTTGGATGTTACCTCGGGGATATTTTCAAAGTAGTAGGGGGATCTAACTACAACAGTCTTCACAGACTCTTGAATATTTTCTCTTACATCTACGTTAATCTTTGGAGCATATCTCCTAGCCCTAACGTTGTCAAACCAGTACTCCTCACTGTGGGTTCCTTGTCCAGTTCCTAGCACAACATGTTTTCGAATACTAGGTTGGACAGTAACGTTACAGTACACCTTGATCATTGACTCCCTGTTATCATTGGGATTTGGATCTCCATAGTATCCATTGAAGAACCTCCATATAGAGGCATTACATATTCTCAGTCCTGGATTATTTTTGTGTTCAAGTATAAACTTCTCGTGATACCATACGTTATCGTAGGTGAAAATAATCTTGGTAGAAACTGGTACAATCTCACTATATGGGTCATCATAGTAGAAACATATTCTGAAAATTTGTCGCCATCCAGTGAAGGAGTTAAAGAAATATTTAACTTCAGGAGATGCATAGAATCCTACCATGGTATCTGGGCTATCAGCACTTCCCCCAACTGCTCCAGTGTGACCCTTAACTACAGCCTCCAGTATGTAAATCTCCCCATCTGAGACTTTTATAGGATCCTTAGAGATTATACTTCTGTATTTTCTACTACTTGGCTTCAGGTGCGCTACATGATTCTTAGAATCTTTGTTGTAAAAGGGTAACTCGTTATCCTCTATTATCTCCCAATCCTCTTTCTCCCCTCTTTTAACTTCCCATTTATCCCATAGATTTTTATCCTCAAAATCATCAAAGAATAAAAACACTGCCTCACCGTTATCCCTTATACTAGAACTCCCTCCCTCATCCCTTTTTAGATATACAATAGTATATCCATTGGCTGGTATCTCACTTACCCTTATCCACACCCTTCCTATTCTGTTGTACTTCCAGATCTCTATCCAGTAGGGGATCTCTTCAAGTGTTCCACTTTTATTCTCCCAGAAACTTATACCCTTTCCATGTGGGGAGAAGTCGAAGTTAAAGTTGGAGGGTGTTAAAACAACCAGTACCTGGAAATCCTTCAAGGTGTAGTTGTTAGGGTTGGAGATATTAATGATGTACTCCCAGGTACGTTCGTAGGTAACATTACTTTCATCCTCTATACCTCTAACGGAAAATGGGTCGAAGGTACCTGGAATGGTATCCCTTGTAGTATAGTAACTCTCCCTCACCTTCTCTACAAATCTTAGATAATCTGGAACGTAGGAGTTTGATGGGAACTCATAATCTTTGAATATCTTGTCCGCTATTAAATTACTCTTTTCAAAGGCCTCAATATCCCTCTTTTTCTCCTGGAATGTTAAGATGTTATGGGTTATGGCAAAGTATCCAACGTAAAAGACTAGAAGTGCGATCATAACTGCTACAACAGCCTCAAAGGTAAATATATATCCCTTCTTTGATTTTAACTTAGATAGTCCTAGCATATCCTCTCCCCATTTAACCTTTGTTAAAAAAAGATAGGATATTGTTCTATAATAATATAAGTAGTTAAATATATAAAAATAGAAATTAGAACTCCTTCTTCAATTTGATATACTTTATCTCTTTAACTTTGTACTTCTGTTCAAACTCCTCCTCTTTAATTCTCTCCCCTGTGATCATGTAAACTACCCTATCTCCAATAGATGCTATTATATCCCCACTTCTCTCCAGGTACTTGGCCATGAATATAGTCTCTGTTGCCATGGTGATATTTCTAGGATCCTC
>DQVW01000059.1 GCA_015661555.1 Methanothermococcus okinawensis | reverse complement strand
GTAGATGCAGGTAAGTCCACAACAGTAGGTAGATTACTACTGGACAGTGGTGCCATAGACCCACAGGAGTTAGAGAGGTTAAGAAGAGAGGCTGAAGAGAAGGGTAAGGCAGGATTCGAGTTTGCATATATAATGGACAAGTTGAAGGAGGAGAGGGAGAGAGGGGTTACTAT
Organism: Methanothermococcus okinawensis; assembly: GCA_015661555.1. Lineage (GTDB taxonomy): Archaea > AGJL01 > Methanococci > Methanococcales > Methanococcaceae > Methanofervidicoccus > Methanofervidicoccus okinawensis_B. The sequence goes on along the minus strand of DQVW01000059.1, from coordinate 13,200 downwards.
AGACGTTGCCCACAAGAAGTTTGAAACTAAGAACTACGAGGTAACAATCGTAGACTGTCCTGGACACAGGGACTTTATTAAAAACATGATTACAGGGGCATCCCAGGCAGATGCTGCAATACTGGTAGTTGACGTAAACGACGCTAAAACAGGAATTCAGCCTCAGACAAAGGAGCACCTCTTCCTAGCTAGAACCCTGGGAATAAGCCAGTTGGCAGTTGCTATAAACAAGATGGACACTGTCAACTACAGTGAAGAGGAGTACAAGAAGTGTAAGGAGATGATCTCCCAGTTGTTGAGGATACTAGGTTACAACCCAGATGCTGTCCCCTTCGTACCAATAGCAGCCTACCATGGAGACAACGTTGTTAAAAGATCTGACAAGATGCCATGGTATAAGGGTCCAACACTGGTAGAGGTTATAGACTCCTTCAAACCACCAGAGAAACCAATTGACAAACCACTGAGACTCCCAATCCAGGATGTATACTCCATTACTGGAGTAGGTACAGTTCCAGTTGGAAGGGTAGAAACTGGAGTCATGAAAGTAGGAGACAAGATAGTATTTGAGCCTGCTGGAGTCTCAGGAGAGGTTAAGTCCATAGAGATGCACCATGAGCCAATAGAGCAGGCAGAGCCTGGAGACAACATAGGGTTCAACGTAAGGGGTGTCAGTAAGAAGGATATTAAGAGGGGAGACGTAGTAGGACACCCAGACAACCCACCAACAGTGGCCTCAGAGTTCACAGCCCAGATCATAGTCTTACAGCACCCAACTGTAATTACAGCAGGATATACACCAGTATTCCACGCACATACAGCCCAGGTGGCATGTACCTTTGCCGAATTACTTAAGAAGTTAGATCCTAGAACAGGTGAAGTTGTAGAGGAGAACCCAGACTACTTAAAGACAGGGGATGCTGCAATAGTTAAGATCGTACCTACAAAACCAATGGTAATTGAGAATGTAAGGGAGATTCCACAGCTTGGTAGGTTTGCAATTAGGGACATGGGTATGACTGTTGCAGCAGGTATGTGTATAGATGTTAAACCAAAGAACAAGTAATCCCCTTTTATTTTTTTAACTATTTTTTTAGGGGATGGGATTATGCAGAGGGCTAGGATAAAGCTATTTAGTACAGATCACAGGGAGTTAGATGATGTCTGTAGACAGATAAAGGAGATCGCGGAGAAAACTGGGGTTGATATAGCAGGACCTATTCCACTACCAACTAAGAGGTTGAAGGTTGTAACGAGAAAGTCTCCAGATGGAGAGGGTTCCTCCACCTTTGACAGGTGGACCATGAAGATACACAAGAGACTTATAGATATCGAGGCTGATGAGAGGACCATGAAACGTATTATGAAGATAAGAATCCCTGATTCTGTTCAGATAGAGATTGAACTTAGAAGCTAATTTTCAAAGAATTAAATCCTCTTTTATCCTTATCCCGTAGTGGATAAGGAGTATAATAACCTAGGACTATATCCCGTAGTGGATATAGTGGATCTATTTTTTATTTTTCAAAATAATTTTCACTTTTTTAAATAACCTTTAACCTCTTCTAAGAATCTATCCACTCCAATCCTAGCTATAACTGCACATAACCTCTCCCTCTGAGGTTTCTCCACGTACTTAGAGTACACCTTCAATACACCCTCTATTAGATCCAGTATATCCTCCCTATCTATCAATCCAAGGGGTATTCCCTGTACTACCTCCCTTCCAGATTTTCCACCTACATACACCATAAGTCCCTCCTCTTTTACATCTCTACCCTCGTTGGGACAGCCCCTAATACACTTTCCACAACCTATACAGAGGTTGTAGTTGGTATAGGATGTCTCCCCCCTAACATCTATGGCCTCAACCTTACAGAGGTCTGCACATCTCCCACATCCGTTACACTTCTCATTGGTTACAGGATATACAACACCCACTATTCCAATGTCATGTATCTGGGGCCTAACACACTTATTTGGACATCCACTTACTGCAATCTTAAATTTGTAAGGTGCAGGGTACTCCCTAAACCTCTCCTCAATGAGGGTACATAACTCCCTGGTATCTATCAATCCACTACTACAGTTTCCACCACCTGGACATCCAAGGACACTTCTAACTAGGGGGCCCTCGGAACCTGTGATGAAACCCCTTCTATGTAACTCTAGGACCATCTCCTCCACATCCATTGGATGGATGGCGTGGATCTCAAAGGCCCCCCTATCTGTTAACTTAATCCTACCTCCATACCTCTCACTTATCTCCAGTATATCCCTTATCTCCTCTGTGGAGTACCAGCCACAGGGTTTCCCCCTTATCCTTATAAAGTGAGTATTGTCGGCCCTTTTACCCACCCCTCCATAGTCTGTGAGCCAGTAGTAGGATATCTTCCTCCCCCTTTTCCTCCTCTCCTCTATCTCCTCTCTAAACCTTTTCATCTTCAACCTCCTCATCCTCTCTATCTCCTCCACATTTACCCCTTCCATCAACTCCAAGGCCTCCTTAATATCCTCCCCCTTTACACTTCTCACTATTACCGTGGAGTACCCCTCTGGACTTCCCACAGATCCCACAGAGATATCTGCCAGGGCGGCATCGAAATCTCTACAGATCCTACAACCTTCACAGTGTTCAAGTTCCTCCAGGGGAACAGTGTACCTCTCCCCCTCCTTCGTTATCATTACAAATATCCCCCTCTCGATCTTGAACTTCTCTATGTCCTCCCTCCTAAGGTTCTTCCTCTCAAGGACTCTATCTATATCCTCCTCCCTGAATTTACCCATACAGAAGAGTCCAATTAAGTACTCTATCTTCGGCCACTTAACCATCCTTCCATCTCTGCCTATCTCACCGTTATACTTGGCCAGGTATGGGAAGTACTGAAGTTTCCTAAGACCAGATATTTGACAGGGGAGACCTACAACTGCAACCCTCTTAATCCCCAACTCCCCTGCCCTTCTAAGTGCCTCAAGGGTAGAGGTTGTATACTTGGATTTTGCACACCTCCTTATATCTTCAGGATCCTGGACTACCATAGATACAGGTTTCCAGCACTGATCACCTACCACTACAGCACCCTCTATCTTTCCCTCCTCCAGGAGATACTTTAAAAAGGTGGTGACCACTCCTCCATCCTGCCCCTCAATCTCTCCCCTTCCATAGTAGTACTCCTCCCTCTCCTTAAAGCCTGCCCTTATCCTTATCTGATAACCCCCTGAAGATACCCTGGGACATACATCGTAACACATTCCATGTCCCTTTCTTAAACACTCCTCCTTTAACCTTGGAACCTCCTTAAACTCTATTATACTATTGGGACATACAATGGCACAGGTACTACAACTGGCACATAAACCCTCCTCCACTATCTCACTTAACTTCCACTGGTTCATCTTTTCACCTTATAAAAATAATAAGAGTTATAATAAGTCTCCAAATTTTTAAAACTTCTTAACTGGTATAATCATGATAACCATAGTAAGTCCCGAGGGTAGTTCCACAACCTACGCCCTGAAGAGGGCTATAGAGAATCTAGGAGGGAGATGTAAGATATTACTACTGGCAGAGGAGGATTTACTGGTGGATAGAGATTTCCATCTGGAGTGTGACTTGATACATCCCAGATGTAGCATAGGACACTACCTAGGTAGGTTAACACTGTACTCCTGGCAGGTGTTAAATGCCCTGGAGTGTGAGGGATACAGATTTATAAACAGTTTAAAAACCCTGTATAACTCCTCTGACAAATTTAAAACTATCAAGATACTCTCCAAACATAAGATAAACACTCCAAAAACAGCCCTAATAAGGGATTATCGAGATGCAAAGAGATTTATGGAGAGGGAGAATTTGGATTACCCTGTAGTAGTGAAGAACTCCTTTTCAAAGTGTGGGGTCTCTGTTAGAAAGGTGAGCTCAGATGAGGAGTTAAAGAGGTATACAGAGAATGCCCTATGGGAGGGTACTATTATCCAGGAGTACATAGACTTCAAGGTTGGGGATCTCTATAGGGATATTAGGCTGCTGGTAGTTGGAGGGGAGGTAGTTGGAGGATACAGTAGGGTCAGTAGAGATTTCATCACCAATCTATATATGGGAGGGTCTATTAGACCTGTAGAGATTCATGAGGAGTTGGAGGAGTTGGCACTGAGATGTGCCCAGGCCATAGATGGAGATATAGTGGGGGTGGACATCCTCCCCTCAAGGGAGGGATACTACGTTATCGAAACCAACGCCGCCCCAGGGATAAAGGGGTTTCAATACCTAGGTATAGATGTGGATTACAGGATTGCAGAGTTTCTATTAAGATGTAGCAAGTTATAACTAGGGATCTCTATGATGGAGTTAATCTATGGTTTTATCTTTATAATGATCGCTGTGTTTCTCTCCATCAAGGAGGATATTGGGTTGGAGAGGGAGATACTCTATGCCGCCTTTTTGGCACTTGTCCAACTTATAATGTTAGGTTATGTTCTCATCTACGTCTTCAATTACGGTGGGATGTTAATCACCTACGTTATGATCCTTGTTATGATCCTTACTGCAACCTATATTGTCTACAGTAAGGTTTGTAAGAAGATTGGCAATAAAAGAAACTTGTTTCTCTATATCTCACTAACACTTCTGACAGTTACCCTCTTTACCCTGATAGTGTTTAAGTTGTCCTCCCTAATACCCTATCAACCTAGGTATATCATCCCCCTTATGGGTATGGTTATTGGGAACTCCATGAATACCCTTCACCTGGCTCTAGATAAAATAATAGACCATATAAGATCCAACAGGGAGATACTCTGGGGTTATCTGGCCTTGGGTGCCTCTGAGTTCCAGGCACTGAAACCTTTCATGAAGGTGGCAATCACCTCTGCCATTATACCTAAAATGAACATGACCAAGTCTGTGGGCATTATATTTATCCCGGGGACTATGACAGGTATGCTACTTAGTGGGGCAGATCCCCTGTATGCCGCAAAGATCCAGGTAGTAATTATGTGGATGATACTGGGAACTGCCCTACTTGCCAGTTTGATACTTTGTTATCTCTCCTACAGGGAGTTAATCAGAATATAGGGGGGTACTATGAAGATAACCTTACTATCTGGAGGTACAGGTACTCCTAAGCTTCTCCAGGGGCTGAAGAGAGTCCTTGAGGAGGAGAATATCTCTGTAGTTGTGAATACTGGGGAGGATACCTGGGTGGGAGATCTCTACCTCTCCCCAGATATAGACACTGTACTCTACACCTTTGCAGACATGATTAACGAGGAGACATGGTATGGGGTTAAAAATGACACCTTCATCACCCATGAGACCTTAAAGATGTATGAATCTGAGGGTTTCTCAGAATTTCTCAGGATTGGGGATAGGGACAGGGCCTTAAAGATCCATAAGACCTACTTCTTAAGGAGGGGGTATCCCCTCTCCAAGGTTGTGGAGATGGAGAGGAAACTGTTGAAGATTAAAGGTAAGGTATTTCCCATGACAGATGACAGGGTGGAGACGAAGATACTGGTGGAGGAGGAAATCGATGGTAGGAGGGAGAAGATCCTCCTGAAGTTCCACGACTTCTGGATAAAGAGGAGAGGGAGGGCAAAGGTGTTAGATGTCTTCTATGAGAACTCCCAGTACGCCAGGGGTGTAGAGGGGGCTTTAGAGTCTATAGAGGAGGCAGACTTAGTAGTTATTGGGCCCTCAAATCCAGTAACTTCCATAGGTCCCATACTTAGTATAAGGGATATTAGAAGGGCTCTTAGGGATAAGAGGGTGTTTGTGGTATCACCTATAGTGGGAGATAGGGCTGTCAGTGGACCGGCAGGTGTTCTCATGAAGGCCAAGGGCTACCCTGTGAATATCTACGGAGTTTACAAGTTCTACGAGGATCTAGTGGACACCCTTATAATAGATAACAGGGATAACCTGGAGGAGAAGAAAGAGGGTATAAAGTGTAAGGTAGTAGCCACAGATATTATACTTAAGGATATGGAGGATAAGGTAAATCTGGCTAAGAGAATATTGGAGGAGTACAAAAAGGGTTAGTGGGATCATGAGATATCTAATACTTTACTCCAGGAGGGATCCTGCTAGTGTAAATATCAAGGAGAACTTAGATACCCTTTTAGAGGATAGTGATATAAGGAGACATATCTCCTACTTTGAGACGGAGGAGGATCTTACCTCACTTAGTCAGGAGGATATCCCTAAGGGGTATGACTACTACATATTTCTCTCGAAGCATAGAAGTAGTGGGGAGAACCCACCTCCAACTTTAACGGTACATACCCCTGGAAACCTTGGCAGAGAGAACCTCCTTGGAGGCAATCCAGAGGAGGTGTGTCCCTGTGACAGCGTCCTAAACTCACTTCTCCTAAGGAGTATGGCTAGATTCAATGAGAGGTATAAAGATCTAAACTTTCAGGTCTCCTTTGAAGGTGTTCATCACGGTCCTTCAGATCTAGTCGCCCCTACAGTATTTGTGGAGATAGGAAGTACTGAGAGGGAGTGGAGGATGAGGGAAGGAGGGGAGATAGTTGGAAGGGCGATAGTAGACACCCTCCAGAAACTTACCTCTAAAGATTACCCCCCTCTAGAAAGGGTTATTGCCTTTGGTGGTGGGCACTACGCTCCAAAGTTTACAAAGTTGGTTCTAGAGGATAGGTGCTACGTAGGTTATATAGTTCCAAAGTATGCCCAGGTTTCAGAGAATGTTTTAAACCAGTTACTTGAGAAACAGGACTTTGACTATGTATTGTTAGACTGGAAGGGTCTTAGAGGCGAGGACAAAAAAAGGTATATTAGATTTTTTCAGGATAGGGATATACCCTGGAAGAGAGTTTAAGGGATGGTTATGTATATCGTCATTGCAGGTATAGGGAGGGTAGGCTTTGCACTGGCAAAGTCCCTTGCCGAGAAGAACCACGACTTAGTACTTATAGATAAATCAAAGGAGATTTGTGAGGAGGTAGCCTCTGAGATAGACGCCCTTGTAATAAATGGGGACTGCACCCGTGTTAAAACCTTGGAGAGTGCAGATATTGAAAATGCAGATATCTATATAGCAGTTACTGGGCGGCAGGAGATAAACCTTATGAGTGCATTACTGGCTAAGAATTACGGTGTCCCTAAAACCATTGTTAGGGTTAGAGATCCTGAGTACAAGGAGGTATTTGAAAACCTCAATATAGACGTTGTAGTTAGCCCTGAACTTGTAGCTGCCAACTATATAGAGAAACTTATAGATATCCCTGGTATAGTGGACCTGGCTGTAATAGGTAGAGGTGATGCAGAGATCCTGGAGTTGATTATTGGGGAAAACTCCAAGGTTGCCAATAGACGTATAAGGGACCTGGAGAGAAATAAGGATTACCTTATAATAGCAGTCTATGAGGATGGGGAGTTGAAGATACCAGATGGTGATACCAGGTTGAAGCCTAAAAATAGGGTTATAGTACTGGCCAAGAAGGATGCAGTAGACTACGTTAAAAAACTCTTCCTTTAAAAGGTGGTAGTTTGATACTCCTGGCAGTACCTAACAAGGGGAGAATATCTGAGCCAGTTATTAAGATTCTTGAGAAGGCAGGTTTAAAGATGTCTGTTAAGGGGAGAAGTCTCTTTGCAAAAACTGTAGATGAGGAGATAAATGTAATGTTTGCCAGGGCCAGGGATATCCCAGAGTTTGTAGCAGATGGTGTTGCAGATCTAGGTATTACAGGGTACGACCTGGTACTTGAAAGGGGTGTAGAGGACAGGGTGGAGTTTCTTCTAGATCTCAAACTTGGAAAGGCAGACCTGGTAATTGCAGTCCCAGAGGACTCCAACATCTACTCCCTGGAGGACTTAAAGGACGGTATGAGAATAGCAACAGAGTTTCCCAATATTACAAGGAAGTTCCTAGAGAGTAGGAATTTAAGATTGGAGATTGTAGAACTTAGTGGAGCCACTGAGATAGCACCCTTTATAGGGGTTGCAGATCTTATATGTGATCTCACCTCAACAGGTACCACCTTAAGGTTAAACAGGTTGAGACCTATTGCAAGGGTAATCTCCTCTACAGCAAGGTTAATAGGGAATAAAAAGAGTATAAGGGATCCTGAAAAACAGGTGAAGATAAATCAGATAGTTACAGGGATAAAGAGTGTACTCCATGCCCAGACAAAGAGACTTATCATGATGAATGCACCTAAGAAGATACTGGAGGATATTAAAAAGGTACTCCCTGGTATGAGTGGGCCTACAGTTTCCCAGGTTCTCTCCCATGAGGACATAGTGGCTATCCATGCAGTGATAGATGAGAGGGAGGTCTTCTCTACAGTGGCTAAATTGGAGGAACTTGGAGCTAGAGATATACTGATAGTACCTATCGAGAGGATACTGAAGTAATTTTAGATAACTTTAAAAGGGAGGCAACTCCTCCAGATCTATTCTCCCTCTCAAATCTCTTAATTATTTCCCTTATATTCTTTCTACCGTTGTAGAACTTACAGAGCTCCCTTAACCTTTTGGCGTTCCTGGAGTACACCGGATTATCTATCATTTCATCTATGGCCCATTCCAAGGTATCCTCTAGATCTATATGGCTAAGGGCAATTCCACACTTCAACTCCCCTATCTTTTTACTGTTGTTCTCCTGTTCAGGATGGTAGAGATCTGGGATGGTTATAACAGGTTTTCCAAAACTTATGGCCTCCATTAAGGTTGAGTGCCCTCCATGACATACGATGAAGGAACACCTCCTTATAAGATCCTCCATATTGGTGGTGAAAGGTATAATCTCTACATTTGGAGCCTTTATCCTCTTAAGTTTCTCTGCAACCTTGTAACTTCCACATACCATCTTTACCTTAATACCTCTCCTTCTCGAGATCTCATTTAACAACTTTAATATCCTGTATCTGTACTCAAACCCTCCAATTACACTGAGGATGTATCCATCATCTTCCTCGTAGTCCCAGTAGTCCTCCACCTTATACCTAATTAGGGGTCCAACGAAGTGAAGGTTGTTGAGCATGGTTAAGTTGTACTCACAGACGGTATAGGGCATTGGGAGATCAGGTATTATTACCCCCTTAGCCCTCTTGTTTATCATGTTTAAGACCCTCATAACAGGATAAACAATAAATCTCTTACTATCCTGAGATCTGGTGTAGTTCTGATTTGTAACAATATAGAAGGGAATATTCAGCAACTTAGCAATAAGGGCTGTACTGTACTTACAGTCCACTATGATAAGGTCAGGTTTATACCTCCTTACAATTTTTAACTCTCTCTTTATAGCCTCTGTAGGCCTATGTTCCCTGTTGAATATACTTCCCTTAATATCAAACCTACCCTCGTAACCAGTTAATTTAATCTCTGGATAGGTTTCAAAGACCTCAAAGTTACACCTTTTTATGTACTCCATACTTTTTCCATAGGCTATAAATTTAACCTCATGTTCCTTAGACAACTCCTCACCTATGGCGAGGCATCTCGTTGTATGTCCAAAACCCTCTCCACATACGGATATAAGGATCTTCATGACAACCCCAGCTTTTACTTTTATTAAAAAATATAACTAGAGTTATTTTATTTAAAAATTCTACTTTAATTTTTCCTCTACGTACCTCTCCAGGCAGGAGTAGGGTATGTTGTACCTTTCAACTGGGATATTCTTAGACCAGAGTTGTGTCTTCGCCTCATATAGAGACTGTTTTAAATCTCCACTACTTCTATATAGTTCCACAGTTCTTTTAAGGACCAGGATATCTACGGCGACGGTAATACTACTGTTTACAGGGTCCTGCTCAAAGGATATAACCCTTCTGTCACTAAGACCTCCTGGGGTATATACAACAGGCAACCCTAAATACTTAGATAGGAGCACTGCAGAGGGTGTATCCTCCTTAACCCCTACCACATATCCACATGGGGAATCCAGGGAGGTACCTTTTCCAGATAACAGCTTATATCCAAATTTAGCTATATACCTGTTATTGGTAAATTCCACATCCATATCTGGGCATCTACTTAGAACTAGTATCTTCCCAGGCATTTCTAAAACATACTGCCTGGGGTATCGACCTATAAGTTTTCTACCTTTAAAATAGTACAACTCAACTGTACCATCATCTCTGTAAACCCTTACAACCTCCTCTGGATCGTAGATATTTATAAAACAGTAGAGAGGTGAGTATCCCCAGGAGATTACCTCTACAACATCCTTGAAGTTGGTACCATCTACTAGAACTAGCTCTTCCTTCTTATCTAACTTCTTCAATATCTCCTCTCTCGTCTCCACCCTTGTAGGGCCCCATATCCTTACAACGTTACCGTAATTCTTTAACCTCTCTTCAACATCGTAGGAGACTGCCAGGGGACCTCCAACAATAACTATCTTCTTTGGGGCTATAGCCTCAATGAGGGATTCAACAGTGGGATCTAGATGATCACTAGGGGTCTGGAGTATTACTCCCCCCCTTTGATGTGCATACTCTACAGCGGCTATACAATCTGGCCACTTCTCGTTGGTAATAACTACAGTATCTAGGAGTGAGGGTTTCTCCTCTCCTATGACCAAACCCTCCACAGCAGGTAGAAGTAATAAAAAAATAAGTAGATATCTGCTATCCATCAGTCCCACCTAAACTTGTCTGTCAAGGTCAACTTATTCACCCTGCCAATTTTGATCTTTTTTATAATCCCTCTACTTTCAAGGTCCGCCACTATTCTGGAGACCTTGGGCTTACTCATGCCTGTAATGTTTACTATGTCCTTCTGGGTAATTACCCCATAGTTTTTTATTAAGTTGACAATCAGCTTTTCCTCATCTGTAAGTATGTTCATGAGGAATTTGCTTAAAGTTTTTTCATACTCCCTGATCTTCTCCTTTAACTCTTCAATGTTATTTTTGTATCTCTCCAGGGTGTTTTTCAGATCCTCTATAGTTCTCTCCTTTTCAGAGATAACCTCCTTACTCTTCTCCAACTCCTCCCTGTATCTTCTGTTCTCCTTCTTTAACTCCTCCAGCTTAACCCTTAACTTTATAACCTCCTCCCTGTAATTCTCAAGTTGGTCTTTTAGGCCCTCACAGTTCTCCTTAAGCTCCTTTATCGTCCTATCCTTCTCTATGCACTTCCCCTTTAAGGTGTTTAACTGAGATATCAATTTATTTATCTCCTCCAGTAACTCACTGTTCTTCCTTTTTAGCTCCGCAATGATGTTATTCTTGCCCTCCAACTCCACCTTAAGTCCATTTAAATCATTTAAGAGGTTGTTAATCTTATTTGATAACTCCTCTATAGTTCTCTCCCTTTCAGCAACCTTTCTCTTTTCATGGTAGATGCCGTAAAAGGCTCCAATTACCATCAACGTCAGTGCCGCCAGGAGGAAGTTGTAGTAGAAATCTTTCCCAAACATCCCTCCACCTATATAGTTGCCACCCTCTACCATATAGGACACAGTGGCTGTAAAGTACCTATCCTCCTTTCTTAGCACCCTATTCCACCTTATGTATATCCTCTTTCCATCGGTATCTATGGTGTAATCTTGAGGTGTTATACTTAAGAGGCCCTCTGCAGGGGATACTACGGTGGCTCCCCTTGGCAACATCACCGTCATACTGAAGTTGGCATCTACAGCAGGTATTGTCACCGAGAACATCTTTTTTCCATATTTGTCCCAGATCATATTTCCATCAAAACTGATGTTGATATAACACCTCTCCCCTTTTTTTACAGGGGTTTTAAATTTCACCTCTATCCTTGTGGAGCCCTCCTGATGATCCTGTCCTACAAAACTTATATCCTTATTGGAGGTTACCCTTAGGTTATAGATGCTATGGGGAAGGATATAGGTGATACTTGGTATCTCTTCAGAGTTGTTGTTGTATAGAGCTAGATATATATCTCCATGTACAACGTCATTCTGATCTATATCAAATACTACACTGTAGTTCTCGAACTTTATAGCCCCCAGGGTATTTATTACTAGGAAAAACAGAATAGCTATCAAGGTGTGCTTCTTTACCACCATTTTATTTCCCTTTTTAATGCTAAGTAAAAAATAGAGTAAAAAAAAGCAAAAGAGTTATACTATGTAGTCTATGCCTAGGGTGTTACTCTTCTTAGGTTTAGGTACTATCTTCTTTGCATTCTTTCCTCTCCCAAGGATATTTGGGGATTTCACACCTGTAACTATGGCCATAACCCTTAGGCATCCCTCCATAGAGGGATCTATTCTAGCACCCCATATCACGTTGGCATCTGGGTTGAGGTTCTCTGTGATCATCTCCCCAATTCTAACAGCCTCCTCCAGGGATAGATCTGGTCCCCCAGTTATATGTATTAGGGCCCCTGTTGCCCCTGTATAATCTACGTCTAAAAGAGGACAGTTCATGGTCTCTTTGACTACCTTCTCTACCCTGTCCCCCTTAACGTTGGAGTCCACCTCACCTACCCCTATCATAGCCACTCCTCCATTGGACATTACAGCCTTCACATCTGCAAAGTCGATATTGATCAAACTCTTTTCACATATGGTCTCAGTTATACCCTTTACCGCATTGGCTATGATCTCATCTGCCACTTTAAATGCATCGTTTATTGGTAGGTTAGGTACCAACTCCAACAACTTGTTGTTATCTATTACTATGACAGTGTCACAGGCCTCAGTTAACCTCTCAAGACCCTCTTCAGCCTTCTTCAACCTTGCCCTCTCTATCTTGAAGGGGTAGGTAACAACCCCTATAACTATAGCTCCCTGCTCCTTAGCTATCTCAGCCACTACTGGGGCGGAACCTGTCCCGGTACCTCCTCCCAGTCCAGCGGTAACAAATACCAGGTCGGCATTTTTTAAAACATCCTCCAGCACACCCCTTGCCAACTCCGCAGATTTCCTTCCAATTTCAGGGTAACCTCCAGCACCGAGACCTCTTGTTAAGGTAGAACCAATGAGTATCTTCTTATGTGCGTTGATATGTTCTAGGTGCTGTTTGTCGGTATTTAGGGCAATAGTCTCTGCCCCTTTAATGCCCATCTCCATAAGCCTATGGATGGTGTTGTTTCCAGCACCTCCACAACCTACTACGAGGATATTTACCTTCCCAACATCATCCTTTTGTAAATTCTTACTATCTTCAGCGGATTTTCTAGAGAGTGCTTCACTAACTATTCTCATAATCTTCCTCCTGGGTAATTAACAATATGTGTGTAATTTACCTTAGG
>DQVW01000016.1 GCA_015661555.1 Methanothermococcus okinawensis | reverse complement strand
TGGGAGGCGTTGATTAGAACCCCGTCTCCAATCATCCCTGCAGTTTCAAGCATCTTTGGTCCCTGGGCCCCTATGTATATAGGTATCTCAGACCTAGGTCTTATAGATAACTGGGCACCGGTCTCCAACTTCTCTCCCTTTATAAGGGCCCTTATATCTGCAACAGCCTTCTTAATCGTTGATACAGGTTTTACCCACTCTATACCTAAGGCGTCAAAGGTGGCCTTGTCCCCAGGTCCTATACCTAAGACCGCCCTTCCACCTGATAACTCATCTAAGGTAACCACTGCAGATGCAGTAACTGCAGGGTTCCTTATATATGGGTTAGTTACCCCAGGTCCTAGTTTAATACTGTTTGTTACCCCTGCAATAGCTGTTAATGTCATATACACCTCTCTGTTGTTGTAGTGATCGGTGATCCAACAGTAATGGAATCCACTGTCCTCTGCCAACTTTACATAGTGGCATATCTTAGTAATAGGTTCGTTAGGTACAAACTCTATTCCAACCCTCATTTTTTCACCTTTTTAGTCTTAAAATACTTTTTTCTATCCTGTTATATATCTAGTAGTCATTTAGGTTTAAGTAGAAAATTATAAATAACATCCTAGGGCACCTACGGTGATTTTATGGACTTTGAAAAACTCTATACGAAGGATATCTCACGGAGGGAGTGTTTAGAGCTCTTTAGAGATGAGGAGAACCTCTTCGATATTCTAAAGGTTGGTGACAACCTGAGGAAGATGATAGTAGGGGACGTGGTAACCTACGTAGTTAATCGGAACATCAACTACACCAACATATGTGTAGGTGACTGTAAGTTCTGTGCCTTCAGGGTAGATATGGGGGATAGGAGGGCCTACTTCCTAGATATAGAGGAGATAGCCAGGAGAGCTCTAGAGGCAAAAAAGATGGGATGTACAGAGGTATGTATCCAGGGAGGTCTCCATCCCAAGGTGGACACCTACTTTCAGGGGGAGATACTTGAGAGGGTTCACAGTGTCACTAAACCCTATGGGGGTATTCACATCCATGCCTTCTCCCCCATGGAGGTTAAATTTGCCTCTGAAAATGCAGGCCTCGATGTAAAGGAGGCCCTGAGGATATTGAAGGAGAAGGGGTTAAACACCATGCCTGGAACGGCGGCGGAGATTCTCGATGACACCATCAGGTCAGAACTCTGTCCCTCTAAACTCTCCACAAGGGAGTGGATAAAGATAGTAAAAACAGCTCATAAGTTGGGAATAAAGACTACATCCACCATCATGTACGGCCACATCGAGGACTACAGCCATATAGTTAAACATCTCTTTATCTTAAAAGAGATTCAGGAGGAGACCGGTGGATTTACAGAGTTTGTACCCCTGACATTTATGCACAGATTTACCCCAATATACCTCCAGGGGAGGGCTAGGAGAGGTGCAACAGGTATAGAGGATCTTAAGATCTACGCTATAAGTAGGATACTCTTTAAAGACCTAATAAGAAATATCCAGGTGTCCTGGGTGAAGTTAGGGATAAAGATGGCCCAGGTTGCCCTGAGATGTGGTGCCAACGACTTTGGAGGTACCCTTATAGAGGAGAATATCTCAAGGGCTGCAGGTGCCCAGTACGGTGTCAGTCTCTCTGTGGAGGAGATAAGGGATATAATTAGAGAGATAGGAAGGATCCCCAAGGAGAGAAATACACTCTATGAGATACTGGAGTGATCTACTTCAGTAATCCCAGAGCCTTATCTGTCATCTCTATAGACTTCATCTTGTCATCTACCATCTCCAACATGGCCCTTATACAGTCTATGTTCTCAGGTACCACGTCACTCTCCTGGTGGATGGCCTGCATAAGGAATACCTCCTTATCAACAACGTTTATACTCTCCTCCCAAACTGCTATCTCGTTGAGGTCGTATCTCATCCTTCCAATGTCCCTTGCAAACTCTATTATTGCGGCAGTTGAGTGGAAACCCTCCTCTGCCCTTACTGTGATTATTCTAGGAGTACTCTCTATACCCTCTATAACCTTCTCCCTGGTAGTACCTGTGGTTTCCACCATGAGGACATGCATATGCATCAGGGTTGTAGGTACAACCACCGCCGAGGTGAATATCTTCCCCTCAAGTTCTGGAATTACAGAGACTACATCAGGTCCATGGTGGGAGGGTAGAGTTGGTGGATTGGGTACAATGGCATTTATAGGTCCCCTCTTTATGTCGTGGGGATCTGCCCCCCTCCTTATAAGTACCGCCCTAACCTTCTCAATATCTGTAACTGAGTCTATGGCGTAGAGTATTCTACATAGTCCAGTGGTATTACAGGATACTACCCTTACATAGTCCTTTCCGTAACATCTCTCATAACTCCAGAGTGCGTTGAAGTTCTCCTCCACATACTGGGCCTTCTCTCCCCCCTGGAGTATGGCCTTCACCTTGTACTCCCTGTACATCTTTAGATTCTCCTTCCCCACACCACCTGGGGTACAGTCCACTACAATGTCAGCCTCCTCAATAACATCGAAGATAGTACCCTCCACCTCTATACCCTTCTCCTCGAAGAGTTTTTTCCTCTCTGGAATAGCTGCATATAGTTTATACCCCTTCTCCACAGCTAACCTTGCTTCAAAGTCTGGCTTTGTCTTGGTAACTCCTAGTACCTCCATATCCTTCTGCTTTGCAACGGCATCTGCCACCCTCTTACCTATGGACCCATACCCATTTATTAGAACCTTTACCATGTTCTAACCCTCTAAATTTTTAACGTCCATATTTATAAAAAAGAAAAGATATAAAACATTATGGTTATGAGGATCTAAGGTGGGATTATGAGAAAGGTAGGTACTGAGGTTTTAAAGAGAGGGTTTGCAAAGATGATGAAGTACGGAGTTATAATGGATGTTACAAATGTTGAACAGGCACAGATTGCAGAGGATGCAGGGGCTACTGCTGTAATGGCTCTGGAGAGAGTACCTGCCGATATCAGGGCCCAGGGAGGAGTTGCAAGGATGTCAGATCCCCAGTTAATCCTTGATATCAAAGATGCTGTTTCCATCCCTGTAATGGCTAAGGTGAGAATAGGACACTTTGTAGAGGCCCAGGTCTTAGAGGCAATAGGTGTAGATATGATAGATGAGAGTGAGGTACTTACCCCTGCAGACGATGTACATCACATAGACAAGAAGAGATTTATAGTGCCCTTTGTATGTGGGGCGAGGGATTTGGGGGAGGCTCTTAGGAGGATAGAGGAAGGTGCGGCCATGATTAGAACTAAGGGTGAGGCTGGAACTGGTAACGTTGTAGAGGCTGTGAGACATGTAAGGGCTGTAAATGAGGGGATAGCTAGAATAGTTGGATACTACGAGATGGGGCTGGATAGAGAACTACTACAGATGGCTAGGGATCTAAGGGTTCCTGTGGATCTTCTCTACGAGGTAGCAAAGTTGAAGAGACTACCTGTGGTAAATTTCGCTGCAGGAGGTATTGCCACACCTGCAGATGCCGCCATGATGATGCAGTTGGGATGTGACGGGATATTTGTAGGTTCAGGTATCTTCAAGTCTGAGAATCCAGAGGAGAGAGCTAGGGCTATCGTTGAGGCAACATTCAACTACGATAGACCTGAGGTTATAGCGGAGGTTAGTAAAAACCTTGGAGAACCTATGAGGGGCATAGATATAGAGAGTCTACCTGAGAAGGATCGACTTTCAAGAAGAGGGAATTAAAAAATTTATTAAGGGGATAACATGCCAGTTGCAGAGGTTAGTATAGTACCTATTGGAGAAGGTCCAAGTATCTCAAAGTATGTAAAAAAAGCTATAGAGGTTTTTAAGAAGTACAACTTGAAGGTTGTACCTGGTGCCATGGGCACTGTACTTGAGGGAGATCTAGATGAGATATTAAGGGCCTATAAAGAGGCTCATGAAAGTGTACTTAAGGATGCTGTAAGGGTACTGAGCACTTTAAAAATAGACGACAGAAGGGATAAGGAGAATACTATAGAGAGGAAGTTAAAAGCTATAGGTTGTAATTAGAGGGCGTCTCTCAGTATACCGTCGTACACCAGTACTGCATCTCCCTTTAAATAGGCTCCATCCTCCCCAATCTCCACCTCTAGATCCCCTCCATCTAAATGGACCAATACCCTTTTTCCAGTTTTTCCCAACTTGTGGGCTAGGATTGCTGAAGCTGTTGCACCAGTTCCACAGGCCCTTGTATATCCCACACCTCTCTCCCAACTTACCATCCTGATCTCATTCCTTCCCAGGGTCTCTACAAAGTGGACATTTATCCTCTCAGGGAATGCCTTGTGGTTTTCTATCTCCCTTCCCAATACCTCTAAGTTCTTCCTTACAAAGTCCATATCTAGGTTGTTGTCCTCAAGGAATACAAGGGCATGGGGGTTACCTACATTTACCACACTTAATTTAACCCTCTCCAGGACATCAGTGTTTAATTGTAGGTACTCATTTAAGAACACATCATCCTCCTTTTTTCCCTCCACTATCATAGGTATATCCCTTAGTTGAAACCTGGGTTTACCCATGTAAACCCTTACAGATCTTACAGTATCTCCCTCCACCTCCATCTCACATACCCTTAACCCTCCCAAGGTCTCTACATATAGGGGGTTCTTTCTCAACACCCTCTCATAGACGTACTTTGAGAAACACCTTATCCCATTTCCACACATCTCAGCCTCTGATCCATCACTGTTGAATATCCTAAATTTTACATCACACCTTTTATCCTCTGGCCTCTGTATAAAGATTACACCATCTGCACCTACGGAGAAACCCCTCCTACATACCCTTCTAGAGAACTCCCCCTTGAAATCCTCCTCCACCTTTATACCATGGTACTCGTCTATTACTATGTAGTCGTTTCCTAGGCTGTGCATCTTCGTAAATTTAATATTCTCCATCATGTTATCCCCTGTACATCAACTGTCTCATAATCTTTCCAATAGGTCCTCCCATTTTTAACATTTTACCTCTTTTTAGATTTTGTAACGCATTTTTAGTAGTGGTGTAATACCTTAGAAGTTCCTTTACATCCTCCTCTCTAACTCCGGCACCCCTTGCTATTCTCCTTATCCTAGAGGATTTGATAATCTCTGGATTCTCCTTCTCCTCCTTAGTCATGGAATCCATTATAACCTTGTACTTTTTTAACTTCTGCTCCGTGAGGTGTACGGCCTCCTTAGGTATGGCCCCTCCAAAACCTGGTATCATACTTATTATCTGCTTCATAGGTCCCATCTTAGATATGGCCTCAAGTTGAGAGTACAACTCATTTAAAGTAAACTTTCCCTTCATTATGGCATCTAGACTTTCCTCTGTCTCCTCATCTATTATATCCTCTGTCTTCTTCAGGAGGGTATCTAGATCTCCCATACCTAGGAGTCTTGAGACGAACTTCTTTGGATCGAAAGGTTCTAAGTCCTCTATCCCCTCCCCAGTACCTATAAACTTTATAGGTGCCTTTATCTCAGCTACGGCACTTAGGGCACCTCCTCCCTTTGCAGATCCATCTAACTTGGTGACTATTATACTTCCAATATCTCCAACAGCTTCCTTAAAGGCCTTTGCCTGACTCTTAGCCTGCTGTCCCAAGGTACCATCTATTACAAGTATTATCTCATCGGGATTGGCCACCTCTTTTATCTCCTTCATCTCCTTTAACAACTCCTTCTCCTCCTTATGCCTCCCTGCAGTATCTATTATCACCACATCTACATTCTTTAAATGTTCCAAACCCTCTCTGACGATCTCCACAGGTGTCTTCCCTCCAGATTCCACCCCATACACAGGTACATGTATCCTCTCTGCCAGCTGTTTCAACTGCTGGTAAGCTGCAGGCCTGTAGGTATCTGCCTCTATTAAACCAGGTCTCAAACCCATCTTCTGTAAATATCTGGCTAATTTGGCGGCAGTGGTGGTTTTACCACTACCCTGAATACCTACTAAGAGTATAACGTTTCTTTTTTTGGGGTCTATCTTTAACTTCTGTCCCTCCTCACCAAGTAACTTTATCAACTCCTCGTATACTATCTTAATAATGTGCTCCTTCTTGGAGAGCCCCTTAGGCACCTCCTCGTATATAGCTCTCCTCTCTATCTCCTTACTCATCTTCAGTACCAATCTAACGTTTACATCTGCCTGTATCAACGCCTTCTGAATATCCTTTATAACCTCCTTTACAAGCTTCTTATCTACAAAGGTGGCATTCTTTATCTTGTTGAGAGCCCTAGTTATGCTCTCTCCCAACTTCTCCAACATAAATTTCACCTTATTTTAGATATCTCCCCACCTTTTAAATAGATCGTTGGAAATACCCAGGTTGTCAAGTACCCTTCCAACGACGAAGTCCACTATATCCTCCACACTCCTAGGTTTACCGTAGAATGCAGGTATAGGGGGCATGATAACAACCCCCAACCTGGAGAGTTTCAACATATTCTCCAGATGTATTGCACTTAGAGGCATCTCCCTAGGCATCAGTATTAACTTCCTCCTCTCTTTAATTGCCACGTCACATACCCTACAAATCAGGTTGTTACTGTATCCATGGGCCACTGCAGCCAGGGTCTTCATGGAACAGGGTATAACTACCACACTGTGAAATCTATGGGAGCCAGAGGCCAGGGGGGAGAAGAAGTCCTCATTTTCATAGTACTCGGAGGATAGATTTACGAGATAGTCGAGGCCCACATCTAACTCCTGTTCTATAACCTTCTTGCCAGATTCAGAGACTACAAGGGATGTCTTCACACCCTTATCTTTAAGTACCTCTAACAGCCTCTTTGCATAACATACTCCACTTGCACCTGTGATACATACAACTACCTTCATACTCTCCCAGTTTAACCCTCTAAAAACCTCCAGAGGGATCTAACTGCACTGGGGTTACTAAGCTTCTTACCCTTAACGAGATACAGGTATCTCGTTAGATCCAGATCCACTACAGGTACTATCTTCACCAGCCCAGCCTCTACAGCTCTCCTAGCAGGTATCTCAGAGATGATACTTACTCCACTACCCTCAGAGACTGCAGTTATTATGGAGGAACTACTTCCAAGCCTCATAACTACGTTAAGGTCCATCATGGAGTACCCCTTCTCGTTGAGGGCCCTGATAAGCACCTCCCTTGTACCAGAACCCTCCTCCCTGTCTATGTAGTCCTCCTTCATGATGTGAGAGAGAGTTGCCCTACCTACCTTAGCCAGTCTATGGTTTGGGG
Source organism: Methanothermococcus okinawensis (assembly GCA_015661555.1). Classification (GTDB taxonomy): domain Archaea; phylum AGJL01; class Methanococci; order Methanococcales; family Methanococcaceae; genus Methanofervidicoccus; species Methanofervidicoccus okinawensis_B. The sequence continues at coordinate 11,451 of DQVW01000016.1, read as the reverse complement.
GTACAATAAGTACTAGACGGTCCTTTCCTATTATCAGGTGTTCATAGTCCCTGTTGTAGAGGTAACCAACTGCAGCGATATCAACTGCCCCCCTCTCCAGTAGCTCAAAACATCTCTTAGAGTTAGTTATCTCCACCTGGAAATCAACATCCCTGTACGCCCTCTTGTACTCCTTTATTATCCCTGGTAAGATGTGCTCCCCAGGGGTTGTACTTGCGGAGATTTTTACAGTCCCCTCTGGATACTTGTTAAGGGATTTAATACGTTGCCTTGTAGACTCTATAATCTCCAGTATCTTTTTGGCACTCTCGTAGAGGATCTTACCCTCTGGGGTTAACTCCACCCCCTCAGGAGTTCTTATAAATAACTGGGCATCAAAGTACCTCTCCAGGGCTGAGATGTGGTTACTTACAGTACCCTGGGTAATACCTAGTTCTTTGGCAGCCTTGGAGAAGCTCTTTGTTGTGGCAGTAATTACAAAGGTTTTAAAGTAACTTATCTTGGGATCCATAGTTTCACCATAGGTCCCTATCTCAATAAGTATATAAGAGATTATTTGTAAAGTCCTAGGATAATAAAAAATGGAAAGTGAAAGGGATGTTCTGGGACAGTAACTTTAGAGAGATACTAAGTTGGTACTATAGGGTAATGGATAACAGGGCCCCTGCAAAGTTTATAATATGCAGGAAGATAGAGAGTGAGGATCCTACCAAGTTAGACATGGAAGGTCTCTGGGATCTCCACAGGGAACTCTCCAAGGACTTCCATAGGGTATTTAGAGATATTGAAAGTGGAGGGATGGAGATAGGGGATCTTCCCACTCCAAGGTTCAACTTCCTAGATCTTAAGGTTGAGATAGCAAAGAACATATTTAGAAGGTGTCACTTCTGCGAGAGGAGATGTGAGGTTGATAGGAGGAGGGTAGAGGGGGACTGTAAAGTAGATTTTACCTATGTCCACAGCTGGTTTCACCACCATGGAGAGGAGCCTCCACTGGTGCCCAGTGGTACCATATTTTACGGAGGCTGTAACTTCCACTGTGTATTCTGTCAGAACTACGACATAAGTCAGGAGTATCCTAAGGAGGGGGTGAGGGTAAGTAGCAGGGATTTGGCACTGATACAGAAGAAGTTGAGGATAGAGGGAGCTAGGAATATAAACCATGTAGGGGGAGATCCAATCCCAAGTACATATGTAATCCTGGAGAGTTTTAAGTACTTGGATGTAAATGTACCTCAACTTTGGAACAGTAACATGTACTGTAGTGTAGAGACCATGGCCCTACTTAGGGAGGTAATAGACATCTGGCTACCTGACTTTAAATACGGTAAGGATAGCTGTGCCAGGAGATTAAGTTTAGTTGAGGACTACTGGGAGATAACTACAAGGAATTTGGAGATGGCATACAACTCTGGAGATATGATAATTAGACATCTTGTACTTCCAAACCATATAGAGTGCTGCTCAAAACCTGTACTGAGATGGATAGGAAAGAAATGTCCAAGGGCCCTGGTAAATATAATGGGACAGTACAGACCTGAGTACCTAGTTGCCAGATATCCAGATAGATGGCCAGATATAAGTAGGATACCAACTCCCGAGGAGATGGAGGAGGTATACAGATATGCCCAGAAACTGGGAATCCTATACATCCACTAGGGAGGTCTCGTAGAGAACCCCCTTGACCACCGTATAGATAGGCACCCCTTTAACCCTCCAGTTCTCAAAGGGTGTAAACTTAGATTTAGATTTAAATCTCTCCCCCTTTATGGTAACCTCCCTCTTCAAATCTATAACCGTTAAATTGGCAGCCCTTCCCTCCCTCAATCTGTTATCTATCTGGAATATCTTTGCAGGTCTGGTGGAGACAAGGTCTACAAGGCGAAAGAGTGATATCACTCCTTTATTTACCAGGTTCAACATTAGGGGTAGAAGGGTTTCAACCCCAGGAATACCTGAGGGACACTTCTCTACATCTCTACACTTCTCCTGGTAGGTATGTGGGGCGTGATCCGATGCTACAATATCCACACTTCCATCTATCAAACCCCTTATAAGTGCCCTGTTGTCCTCCCTACTTCTTAGAGGGGGATTGAATTTACCTAGCCCCTTCAACTCCTCGGCCATGTCCATGTTTAAATAGAGGTGGTGAGGTGTAACCTCCAGGGTAACTCTCACATTTTTAAACCTTTTCTTTGCCTCCTTTATTAGATCTAACCCCTCCTTTGTAGAGACGTGGCAGAAGTGGACATGGGGTTTTCCCCCTAGCCTTTCAATCTCCTCTAAATTCCTCAGGACCTCCTTTATCCCCTCCACCTCACTTCTCCTATCCCTTATCCTACAGTGATCTATCCAGGAGTTTAGAGGATACCTCTTTTTATTCTCCTCTATTACCTCCCTGTGCTCAGCGTGGATAGTGAATATTTTGTCCTGATTGAGGATATCCCTTAACTTACTGTAGTCCCTTATAGAGAGGTCTCCAACAGACTCAACCATAAATATCTTGTAGGATTTTGCCTCCTCTATTTTATCCAGGTAGTTACTCTCAGTTACCCCGTAGTTAAATTCTATATTCACCTTACTTTTCTCCTTCCCCTCTCTGTACTTCCTGTAGAACCTCTCCCTGGTGGTAATAGGGGGGTTATCGTTGGGCATATCTATAACGTAGGTTATACCTCCATTTATGGCAGCCTCACTCCCTGAGATAAAACCCTCCTTCCTAGTATCCCTGTATCTAAAATGGACATGGGCATCGATAATTCCCCCAACAACTACCTTTCCCCTTAGATCTATTACCTTCTCATTTCCTTTAATATCCTTTTTAATCTCCTTCACAACTCCATCTTCAATAAGTATATCCCCCTCTACAATCCTGTTACCCATTACTATTCTACCATTCTTCAGTATCATTTACAGCACCTGAGATTGACAAAAAAAGAGTAAGATTTTTAAAAAAAGTAATTATCTCCAACACATCCTCCTGCAATATCCTCTTTCCCAGCTAAATCTACCCCTGTAGCAGTATGGACAGACTACTCTATCTTGACTGGAGTAGTTTAGATATGCTCCGTAATATGGACAGTTTTCAACACAGGGACATCCTTCATTGACACAGTAGGGATTAGCACTCTCTGTATTTCCTGTTCCTATAACAGAGGTTGCAAAAACCACTGGAATCAGTACTAGAGGTAGTAGTATCCATTTTTTATTCATAATTACCCCCACTTTTTTGTAGCAGAATGCTACAGGATAAAAATAACGTTAACCATCTATATATTATATATCCTATAACAGGCCTAGGTACTTATGTATCTGGGGGGTACACATCACCCTATCTCCTAGGTGTCTTCCACAGAGTTCCATTATCTCTAAAAGTTTCTCCTGGGGAACAGCCTTAATACCCCTTATAGGTGTTACAGGTTGGATACATAGGGTGATGTCCCCTATATCTGAGAGGTCCTTTGCAACACCTTCAACAACCTCTGGAATACTGTTCTCCATAACAACTACTTTGGCGTATACATCTACCCCCATACTGTAGAGTTTTTCAATGGACTTCAACTCCAAGGTGTATATCTCCCTGTACTCCCTCTCCTCTAGATCCCTGAAGTGCTCAGGTAACTTTATATCGATCGAGGCGTAATCGAAGAAGAACAGCCTCTCTGGGTATATACCGTTACTCTCTAGATGTGTCCTATACCCTAGATCCCTTAACTCCTCTGAGTACTCCCTTATTTTTTTATGGTGGAGTAGGGGCTCCCCTCCTGTAAAGGATACTGCAAAGAGATCTGGAGTTTTCAGCCTATTTACTATTTTTATAAGGTCCCTCTCTATGTAGGGGTACTCCTGAAATATACCACTTCCTGGCTTCCTCTCAACCCTGGAGGGCATACTCTCCTTTATACCCTCGTCACAGTATACACATCGAAGTGGACAACCCCTAAACCTTATAAAGATATACCTTCTTCCAATGTACTTCCCCTCCCCCATTATAGAGGAGAACACCTCACTTATCAAGGGATCACCTGTCTAGATATCCACTATGTACTTTATAACGTACTTCCCATTCTTTTTCTCTATCTCCATCTTGTGGTAGGTGATGGCCTTTACCTCCTCCTTAGGTCTATGTTTCTCCCTGTCTAACTCCTCTCCGTAGGCGATACACTCCAACCTGTATCCATCCCCCTCCCTCTCTATCCTTATCTGGAAGTCTGAGAATACAATACCCTCACTGTCCCTTATTATTAGAAGTTCTGTTAGGAAGTCGTAGAGGAGACTGTAGAGATCCTCGGACTTAACAATTATCTTCCTCTCAATCCTTTTCTCAACGGTGTCTATATCTACCATGAGATCCATTAGAGCCCTTGCAGCCTCCCTAAATGCCTCTTCAAGGGTTTCCCCCTCTGCAACAACTCCCATATCTGCAGTAGTCCCAAAGTATCTATACATAGGATCACCTAATCTCTTTCTCAATTAACCAGTTTCCCAGTAGCAGGGCGTCACCTACTGCCCTAAAGGTCCTTATACCCTCTAACTCTGTACATACTATAGGTTCCCCGTGGATATTAAAACTCGTATTTAAAACCACTGGGAGGTCTATAGACTGGTATAGGTAGTTTATAGTGTCGTAGTACACCCTGTTAAAATCCCTCTTTAGGGTTTGAGGCCTTGTTGTATTATCCACATGTACCACACCCTCTATCCTCTCCTTCACCTCCTCCCTCACCTCAAAGACCATGGTCATGAAGGGACAGTATTTTGGATCTAGGAGGTAGTCCTCCACATGCTCATAGAGTATAGTAGGTGCAAAGGGCATAAAGCTATCTCTTCTCAGTAGTCTACTAAGTTTCTCCCTGTTCTCCCTGGTAGGTAGTGCCACTATACTCCTGTTACCCAGGGCCCTTGGACCAAACTCCATCCTCCCCCTACATATACACAGAATCCTGTCCTCTAGGAGAAGGTTTCCCAGGGTTTCAGCTATCTCCCCCTCCTCTAGATAGGTAACCTTATAGTCCCGGAGGTATCCCCTCTCTATCAACTCCTCCACCCTCTCATTTAAGATGTTGTAACCAAGATAGGTATCCCTTAAATTCACGTCCCCCTTTATCTGCAGGAGGGTGGAACCCACTGAGAGCCCCTCATCCCCCATGAAGGGAGGTACATATAGGTCGTATATCTCCCCTATCCTCCTGTTCAACTTCACATTCTGGGCCACACCTCCACTGAAGACAACCTTGTCAATACCTGTCTCCTCTGAGAAGTCTTTTATCATCTTTAATACAGCATCCTCAAGTACCCTCTGGGCGTACTTCGCCACCCTCACCTTAGTTGCGAAATCCATGTAACTGGGATCTATCTTAAGACCTTGAAGTATTCTCCTTAGGGCCTTTGTGGATTCCTGCCCCACAACCCCAAGGTAATTCTTAAAAGACTTTATCCTACTGTCGTAGTCTATGATAACTCCCATGTCCAACTCCTCTCCAGGATAACTGGAGAGGCACATCACCTTACCCTCATCCTCCATGGGTTTAAAACCTAGCACTTCAGTAACGGAGGCGTAGAAGTCACCGAGGGAGTCTATAATATCACTCTGTGCAATAATCTCCAGCCCCTTCTTACTACCTATGGAGACCGTTGCAGAGAGGGCATCCCCTCCACCGTCTATGGTAACAACGAGGCACTCCCTGAAGTCTGAGAGCTTATAGAGTGCGGCGTGACATAGGTGGTGATGGAAGTAGAGGACTGGAACATTTAACCTCTTCTGGAACTCTTTTATAGCCCTTAACCTCTTCCCCCTCCTGAACATCCCCCCAACTGTGATAAGGTCTATGTCCCCATTCCCTTTTTCCCCCAGTATGTAATCAACTGCCTTTGAGGGGAAGCCCCTCTGATTCTTCCTCCTTGTAAACCTCTCCTCACTTATGGCGTACTCTATCTCCCTCTCTGAGGTTAGGGAGGCGCTGCTGTTGTGTCCGTCGTGGATGCCTAGTATCATAATTGATCAACCCACTCCCTCGTCCCTCTTTCTCTCCAACTCCCTGTAAAGGAGGGACTGTATCTTGGTTATAAGTCCAGATACCAGGTAAAGTATGGAGAGTACAATTATACCCTTACCCCAGGGGGTTACTGGGGTGATGTCTCCATAACCCACTGTAGTTAGAGATATCACTGTAAAGTAGAAGGCATCTGCAAAGTTGTTTATACCTGGATTAACCTCGTTCTCTACAAGCCATATAAAACTGGATATTATAAAGCTGTAGGTTAAGATGGTGATAAAGTTTATCATCTCACGACTAAGTCTAAGGTGTTTAAACTTTACAATCCTTAGAAGTACAAGGATTCTAACTGCATTGATTATCCTTAAACTGATGATGGCGTTGGTAGCCCATATCTGGAGGAGGTAGAGTATAAATGCCCCAATAACTACGGCATCTATTATATTGTAGATATTTGCCAGAAACCTTAACTTCTCCCTGGTACCCATGAATTTATAGAGAAAGTGAAGGGAGAGAATAGAGATGGATATAAAGTCTAGCTTTATAAGGATATGTTCATAGGGTGGATGATAGGTTGAGAGAATAAAAGAGATCAGTATCTCCAGGGTACATAGTATCCCTATTAACTCAAGGGTGTTGTATACTCTGGGATGGTATATACGCTCCCTGAGAGCTTTTAAAGACAGCCCCATTATATCACAAAAAAAGAGAAAAAAGGGTTTTTAATGGCAAACATCAGGAGGGACAGGCAGTCCCAGCTCCTTCCTATGTTCTATCTCCTTCATATTCTTCTCCTTCTTAACAAGTGCAAGTTTCTTAAGTAGACCCAATCCAAACTTACCCTCGTCTATAGGTCTCCTCTCCAAATAGCCCTCCTCTATCATTTTATTGATTATCTCCTCTCCCCTCTCATTTCTAATAATTACAGTACTCCAGCCATCTGGACTGCCTACTGAACCTGTGGAAATATCTGCCAGCTCTGCGGTATAGTCTGTACATACGTGACAGGAGGACTGCTCGTAGGGATGAGTCTTCTTCAATTTAACAGATTTTACCTCCCCCCATCTTGTGTAAACCCAGAATTTACCCTTTCCAATATCCATCTTAACTACATCCTCTATCCTAACACCACATAGCTCCTCCACTATTATCCTCATACCCATATAGGGGAAGTTCTCCATACAGAATATACCTACTAGTAGTTTAACCTTATCTACCATATGTCGAAATCCCACTGGATATTTAAGTGCCTTCCTTAGGGAGAGGATTTGACAGGGTGTACCTACTACTCCAACCTTTTCACAGGCGTACTCCCTTATGGCACTTTTTAAAACACTGAGATTTGGAGATACTGTATACTTCGTACCTGCAGCCTCTAACACCTCTTCAGGTGTGGTGGCAACCTTTGGGACAGGTCTAAAACCCTCCTCCTTATCAGCCACTATAACCCCATCTAGTATGTTGTTCTCCAACCCGTATATGAAGACTGCAGAGACTATACCTCCATCCTGACATCTTTTAAGTATCCTCTTATCTGTAGCCCTTGCAGATATTATACTTTTATAGCTTCCCAGGGGGTCCATGGAATCACCTAGATCTCTATCCTAGGACATTGGAAGGAGCACACCCCACATTTTACACAGAGCTGTGGGGATACCACTGGTCTTCCATCTACCATCTCTATGGCCCTAGTTGGACAGGAGGCTGAACAGATACCACATCCCATACAGAGAGATTTGTTCACAACGTTAATTATCAGGTCACATCCACAGGACTCACATTTACATACTGCATATCTCCTGAAGGGTTTTAGATACTCCTCATCTCCCTTTATCAATGCAGTGATTACACCTAATATCAACTCTGGGGAGGGGGGACATCCAGGTATCGCCATATCACACCTTATTATCTCTGTAAGTGAGGAGAAGGATCCCTGGACAGGTTTAGGCATCTGCCCCCCCTTTGCAAACCTTGTAATACAGCCCAATGCCGCACATGCACCTAGGGCAACAACAGTCTTTCCCTTCTTCCTTACCTCCCTTGCCACCTCCAGGGCATGGTGATCCTCGAGACATACAGCACCTTCAACTAGGATAACATCAGCCTCTGGAATCTCCCTTGCATCCATCAGAGTCTGACAGTATACCAGGTCTATACTATTTAGGACATCTAGAAACTTCTCATAGGTATCTACCAGGGATATTAAACACCCACAGCAACTACTTAACTGCACATGTGCCACAGTTATCTTATCCTCCATCTTATCCCTCTCTAATTTAACCTTTGAGACGACTCTCGGGTCCGAAGAACGGTTCCCCTCGAGTCTTAAACCTTTCTTATCTCCAATATCTCCTTTCTATCTTCATCCTTAACAATTACATGGGCTGCACATGATGCTCACATGTCGAAGGCACGCATTATAACCTCTGCGTATTGGTGAGGATAGCCCTCAATAGCCTTCTCCACCACTGGGAAGTTCCAATTTGATGCAGCTATAATTCTATAAGATTTAATCCTTCCCTCCCTTCCAACCTCTGCGAAGTGGGTATTCATACCCCTTGGAGCCTCATGGACACCTATACCAGAGCCATCTCTGTACTCAGGTGTCACCCTAGTTTTTCCATTGATGTTCAACTCATCCAGTATCTCCAGAGCCCTGTATACAGCTCCAAGGTTCTCCTTAGCCCTCGCAATGTTTATATCCATTGCCCCTCCTCCAGATCTAAAGTTCCCAAATTTAACCAATCTAGCCCTTGGTCCCCCTTCAGCAGGCACACCTTCATATAGAGGGATCATTAGAGAGGTGCTCTCTGCTATCTTCATATCCTTGTAGTACCTGTGGGGAGGTATCTCTACAATACCATCCCAGTTTATAGCCTCCCTATCTCCATAGGTTGTATGGGATGCTATATAGGGGTAGTCGTGGGATCCTAGATCTGGGATACCTACTTCCTCTAGGAATCTCTCAATTAACTCCTGGTATATCTCGTACATCCTGTAGGCATCCTTCTCAAACTGTCTCAGTGCATAGTACAACTTGGCCTTAGCCCTCTCAGAGATATTTGTCCTCATACCCCCTATCACTATGTTAGGTGGATGTATACCTTCCCCTCCCACGGTATCTACTATAAGCTGTCCAACCTTCCTCATACTCTGGATAAGTTTAATAATCTCTATCTTTAGATCTCCCTCCTCAGGTTTTACAAAGTCTTCGAGGGTTAAGAGGTGGTGTATTGGATGGGAGTGCATCCTACTACCTAAACCTGTTAACTCCCTTAGGAGACGTCCATCCTCTGGAATCTCACAACCAATTGCATCTTCAATTGCACTACAGGAGGCTATACCATGGGTGGTCTGACATATACCACATATCCTCATAACTGCAAAGGGGACAAATTCAGCAGGCCTACCTACTACCATTCTTTCAAAACCCCTAATTGGAGTAGTATTTATATAGTAGGCCTTGCTTACTATCCCTTCCCCGTCAACCTCCAGTATCAACTTGGCATGTCCTTCGTGTCTGGTGGTGGGTGTAATGTCTACAGTCTGGGCCACAGGGGGTCACCTCTCACTATTGGTTTAAAAAAATACTTTAACTCTGAATGTATATAAAGTAATACCTTAAGATATTCAAATAGAGCTTTCCAATATCTCTAATAACTAACGTAATGTATATATAGTACAAAATAACTCTTAAAAATCTATTATTTTTCAAAAATTTAGAAGGTGAAGGGATGAGGGTGGTCAGTAACCGTGGGATAGCAATAGTTCCCCAGTGTAGCGAGGGCTCCATCATACTGAAGATGGTGGATGAAAATGAGAAGGAGATAGAGTCCATAGAGATGGATTTTGAAAGTGCCTCCCTACTTACAAGCTTACTGGACTACGGTGCCATATGTGCAGAGAATATAACTAGAGACTTTAAAAAAGAGGGAGTGATGCTAAAGAAGATAAAGGATGTTGGGACATGCTTTGCAGGTAATGGGAACAGGGTCTCCATAGCCATTCTCCCTGCCGATGAGAGGAGAAGTGCCTCCATCCTTATAGGATTCCACAAGGGGAATAACCACTCCTCTATCATATTGAAACCAAAGAAGGCAGCCTATCTAAGTAAGATGATAACAAAGCTTATTCTCTCCAACCTCTAACTCTTTTTTTATAAAAGAGGATTTATATAAGATTAAAAAATTAAAGACTGGATAAAAAATTTAAGTGTGGGTAATATGGATATTTCAGGGGCCCTCCTCTACGCCCTAGAGGTTATGTTAAAAACTGTTTTTGACTATCTCAATTTTAACAGGTTGATAGCCTTAACCTTCTCCTTCCTTATGGCAGGGGGCATCGCCACCATGATAAACAGGCGATTTATACTTAAGTACTTCGGTCCCGATACTCCCAAGGGGATATCCTACCTTGTTGCCGCTTTAAGTGGATGTATACTTGTAGTATGTTCCTGTACTGTACTACCGCTGATCTCCAGTCTCTACAAGAGGGGGGCTAGCATAGGACCTCTTACCACCTTACTCTTCTCGGCACCTGCCATCAATATCCTTGCAATCTTTTACTCCGCAGCAGTTTTTGGATGGGATATTGGATTCTTAAGGGCCCTATATGCAATAATCTTCTCCATCCTCATAGGCGTTACCATGGAGTTACTCTTTGAGAGGGGAAAGAAAAAGGAGGGTAAAATCCTCAGGGGGAGAGTTGGTAGTGTTACCTCAAGACCCTGGTATCAAACTGTAATATTCTTCCTTATCCAGTTGTTGATACTTCTTACAATAACAGCCTCTCCAAAGTTCATGCCCTTTTTGAACATACCTGTCTACGAGGGGATACTAAGTAAACATGTAGTTACAGCTCTCCTTATTTTACTCCTAGTTGTGGTTGTAAAGAGGTGGTATAAACCTGAGGAGATTAAGTCCTGGCTTCTGGAGAGTTATATGTTGGCTAGGACCCTCTTCCCCCTGTTAATAATAGGGGTGGCTATAGCAGGGCTAATAAGTGTGTTCATTCCCCCTGAGTACATCAGTAGATACGTAGGTGAGAACACCATAACCTCAAACTTCCTGGCCTCCCTAGTAGGTGCCCTTATGTACTTTGCAACACTAACTGAGGTACCTATTGTAAAAACCCTCATGGATCTGGGAATGGATGTTGGACCTGCCATGGCTCTACTTCTAGCAGGGCCAAGTCTAAGTATACCAACAGTGCTTACACTCTCCAGGATATGGGGTGTTGTAAAAACCCTTACCTATCTCACCCTTGTGGTGATACTCTCCACATTTGCAGGGTATATCACAGGTATAATCCTGGGATAAAAAGAAAAAAGAGATTATCCTAGGTGAGGATTCCTATCTACAGATATGTACAACTGTCCCTTAGGTTTTTTACTTACATAGTCCCCTGTAAACATGTGATAAACCCCTTCTATCCTTACCCCTTCCTCCTTCTTCTT
>DQVW01000111.1 GCA_015661555.1 Methanothermococcus okinawensis | reverse complement strand
TCTAAAATAGAAGTGGTGGTTCCTATAAATGACGTTATAGCGGGGATACTTATAGCCATCCTCTACGGTGTAGGTACCTTTTTTGCAAAGATAGTCTCTGAGAAGGATCCCTTTATCCAGTGGATTGTTGTGAATATCGTAGGTATCCTACTTACCATCCTCATAGTGATAAAGGATCCCCAGAGACTGTGGCAGATACAGGGTAAGATACTGGTCTACGCTGTAATATCTGCTGTCATGGTGGTGCTTGGTAGCCTACTACTTTACTACGCCCTTAACAGGGGGAGGGCCTCCATCGTTGTACCTCTCTCCTCCATGGGACCTGCAATTACCACGGTGTTGGCAGTCCTCTTCCTTGGAGAGCACCTATCTATAAACCAGATACTAGGGATTGTACTTGTGATCCTGGGGGTTATCCTTATATCCCTGAACACTTAGAGACTCTTAAGTAACTTCCTGGCACCCTGTGCCCCAATCTGGAGTTTTAAGGCGTTAAGTATTTCATAGGCATCCTCTATACTCTCGGCGTTGTTAATGGCCTCACGAAAACTCTCCCTCTTACTGGGCTCCACCAAATTTATAAGGTAGTAGATGGTAAAAACCAGTTCAATATACTTGGCCTCCTTCTGAACCTGATTTTTAACCTCTTCAACAAATTTTTTTATATTATCAGATGCCATCCTTATCACCACGCCTATACACTTTTAATTTTAATCTATTGTAGTTAAAAATAGTATTTATATTTATAAAGGGATGGTTATGGAGACCTTTACAGAGGAGTACGACGAGCAGGAGTTTTTAGACAAGTACGAGGACAAGATAAAGTTATACATGAAACATAAACTATCAGAGGGTGCAATTAAGAACAACACCTTCGAGTTTGATATAAAGGAATTTTTAAGGTACTTTCCAGATGCCGGTGATATAAACTATATAGTTATAAACTATCCCCTAAAGGTTGAAAACACACTCTCCTACCTATTTAAAGAGGCTTACAAAGAGATATATGGACATGATATTGATACAGAGAAGGAATTGGAGAAAGTCCAGATATCCATAAAAAACCCCATTGGTTGTGAAAAAAAGATAGAGGACATAAGTGCCTTTGATATCAACAAACTTGTAACCTTTGAGGGAGAGATCATATCTGCAACTAAGGTACGTGCCCTACTTAAGAAGGCCTACTTTGTATGTAAAAAATGTCCACCAGATCCAGATAAAAAACCAGTAGTGTATACCATATCCAACTATTTTGAAGAAATACCTAGGCCCATATGTAAGAGGTGTAAAGAGGAGATGGTATTAGACAAGGACAGTTCCATCTATGTAAATATCCAGGAGTTGGAGATTCAACAACCTATAGACCTTATGAAGAACCCAGAGGATCCGCCAAAAAGTATAAAGGTGTTCCTGGAGAACTCCCGAGGTATATACTCAGGAAGGGTAAAGGTGGTGGGGACTGTATTGAGGAAAAATACACGTTCTAAAGCCCGTCTACCAATTTTTGAGATATGTGTCAGGAGTAACAGTATCTCTCCCATTGAGAGCTATCAGAGAATAGAGGTTAGGGACATCCTTAAAGACCCTGAATTAATAGAGACCCTCAATGAACTGGGGAAAAAGAAGAACATAGTGGACCTACTGTCTAACTACCTCCTATCCCAGATTAAAGGGTATGAAATTGTAAAAAAGGCCATATTCCTTCAACAGATAAAGGGATGTATGAAGTTCCTACCAGATGGGACCCCTCTAAGGAGGGACAGTCACATACTCCTTATTACAGATCCTGGGATAGGTAAGTCCACCATGCTAAGGAGGATAGCTAGGCTTCTCCCTCAGAACTCCTACGCCTCAGTTACCACGGCGACAGGTGGAGGGCTTACAGCTACCGTGATAAGGGAGAGTACAGATATTGGGGATGGATGGGTGGTAAAGCCAGGGGTCTTTGTAAAGTCCAACGAGGGTACTGCCTGTATAGATGAGCTTACAGTGGATAAAGAAGTTATGAAGTATATCCTGGAGGCTATGGAGTCCCAGACCATACACATAAATAAGGGGGGTCTAAATGTAAAACTCCCTGCAAGGTGTGCAGTCCTTGCAGCCTGTAATCCAAAGAGGGGGAGGTTCGATCCCCACTTAGGAGTGGTTGAACAGATAGACATACCGCCACCACTTCTCAGTAGATTCGATCTCATATTCCCACTTAGAGACATACCTGACAGGAGAAGGGATGAAGAGATAGCGGAGCACATCTTAGATGTCCACGTGGAGACTGCAACTAAGAAGTACTCCATACTGAAACCCCTGGAGATAGATGGAATTGTGGTAGATGAGAACATACTAAAGAGCTATATAATCTATGCCAGAACCTGTGCATACTTCGAGGAGAATTTAGCACTCTTTCTGGAAGAGGAGGAGATAGATGAGAGGGAGATAAAAAATCCCTATCTAACACAATCTGCCAAGAAGATCATCAAGGACTTCTACTTAGAGATGAGGAAGTTAGGTGGGGAGGATAGTCCAATACCAGTTACGGCGAGGCAGTTGGAGGCCATTATAAGGATATCTGAGATGCATGCAAAGGCCAGGTTGTCAAGGAAGGTTGAGGAGAAAGATGCCAAGGCTGCCATCGAGATTATAAAGGAATGCCTGAATCAGGTTGCCTACGATCCAGAGACTGGAAAGTACGACATAGATAAGGCCATAGGACAGCTGCCAAAGTCCAAGTACGACAAGATGAAAAAGATACGGGAGATAATAGAGGAAATCTGTGCACTCTCCAAGGACGGTTTAGCCTCGGAGGAGGAGATAATAGAGAGAGCCGCTGAGTTTGGCATCTCTGAGAGGGAGGTGGAGGAACTACTGAAGAGGTTAGAAAACGATGTAGAGATATACTCACCTAGGTTTGGATACTACAAGGTTGCATAGGGATAAGTATATAAAGATGGGGAAACATCTATCTAGATGGTGGATGATGATCGGTGGTAGCTTCTGACCTGTGATGAATGATGGGCGAACTGACACCTTAACTATTTTTTCTTCCTCATAACTGCAGAAAATGCTATGGTCCCAACAGGTCCAGCCACGATGATAAAAAGTGCCACTGTTTCTCCAAAGGGTATATGGAATTTTTGGGAGAGTACTACTAAAAAGGTGGCCACTACTATAGCCATTAGACCCTCCCCAATGAGCACATTGGAGGTATTCCTGTGGAAGCAGAGTTTCAGGGAGGAGAGTGCACCAACTATTAAAGAGAACATGGTAAAGTAGAGGATGTACTCCTGCATTGTTAACCCCCTATTTTACTATGTCCAGATACCTTATTGCCCATAGTATAAAAATTACAGCTCCAAGCACCACTGCAAACCACACCCAGAGGGTTATAAAGTAGTATAGTTTATAGAGCCTCTCTATATTTTTTGGATTGTTCAACAACCTCTTAAATGGATCTAAACCTCTGTACCTTCTTTTTTTCATTCTATCACAGGCCCTATTTTAAAGAGGTAGATTGTGGTAGTAGGTAGGTGTCTCCTCACTATTCTCAACTCAGGTTTATAGATATACAGAGTATCCTCCTCACTGAAGGGATTTAACTCCCTTCCAAGTATCCTGGATATTACCTTTACCTCCTCACGACCACTGATCCTTACAGTTCCAGATTCCAGGGAGGCGTCCACCTCTAGCACTATAGGTATCTTCAGATCTAGAGTGTCAGATAACTCCCTCAATAGATTTAACTCCCTCTTTTTTATCCTATGTCTCCTCCCATTTATAATAACGTGAGGTTTTTCCTCCTCTAACAACTCCCTCAGTGTTTTCCTCCTGAAGTTTACATTTAAAGTACTTAGGAACCTGTAGATCTCCCTGTCCATATTCCTCCACCCCTCTAGATAAAAAATTATAAAAAGAGTTCTAAAAATAATTTAAATAAAATAACAGGGTGATGGAGATGCTCAGTGTAAACCTAAAGGCCCTTCCCATAGTGAAGGAGATGATGGAGAAGAAGGAGGAGTTGAGGATAGAGGTAAAAACTCTAGAGAATGGGGCAAAGGTTATAGACTGTGGGGTAAATGTGCCAGGTAGTTTCGAGGCAGGTAAGGCCTTTACAAAGGTATGTCTAGGTGGGCTGGCAGAGGTAGGTATCGCCCTAGAGGAGGGACTAAACAGTGAGGAGATATCCCTACCCTCAATAAAGGTAGTTACCTCCCATCCTGCAGTATCTACCCTAGGTTCCCAGAAGGCTGGATGGGTTGTCAAGGTTGGTAAGTACTTTGCCATGGGTTCAGGACCTGCCAGGGCCCTTGCAAAGATGCCTAAGAGTACCTACGAGGAGATAGGTTACGAGGACAACGCCGACGTAGCCATACTCTGTCTAGAGTCCTCGAAACTCCCAGATGAGGATGTAGCCCAGTACGTAGCTGACAAATGTGGTGTAGAGGTAGAGAATGTCTACCTCCTAGTTGCCCCAACAGCCTCCCTTGTAGGTTCTATCCAGATAAGTGGTAGGGTTGTTGAGAATGGAACCTATAAGATGTTGGAGGTTCTAAACTTCGATGTAAAGAAGGTTAAGTATGCCGCAGGTATTGCACCTATAGCACCTATCGTTGGAGACGACCTGGTTATGATGGGTGCCACCAACGACATGGTACTCTACGGGGGTAAGACCTACTACTATATAGAGAGTGAGGAGGGGGATGATATAGAGGAACTATGTAGGAAGTTGCCCTCCTCTGCATCACCTGACTATGGAAAGCCCTTCCTAGAGGTATTCAAGGCTGCAAACTACGACTTCTACAAGATAGATAAGGGTATATTTGCCCCTGCAGTGGTGACCTTAAACGACATAAGAACTGGAAAGGTAGTAAGCTCTGGGAAGGTAGATGTTGAGGTAATAAAGAGATCCCTGAATTACAAAAGGATCTAATACTTTTTTTTACTCTTTAAACACTATTTTCACGGTGAAGTTATGATCCTTCTAGATCTAGAGTTAAAGGATTCTCCTGGGGAGCTTCTAAAGGCTCTAACCCCTATATCTGAGATGGGTATAAACATCCACAGTGTTATACACCTTAGAGAGAAGAAAAGTGACGGTAAGGTACCTGTTAGGATAGTACTTGAGGATCTTGATGAGGAGACCTTGGAGAGGATAGTGGAGAGACTTGAAGAGAGTGGTATCGTAGTTACAAAGGTGAACAACAAGGTTAGAAAGATGGACGTAGATGTGGTGGTCATAGGTCACGTTGTGGACACCGATATAAGGGATACCATAGACAGGCTGAATAAATACGGCCTAGTTGTGGACCTGGACCTAACTATGCCCCATCCCTTTAAGGAGTCCTCTGCAAGGATGAGGATAGTGGTAGACAGTAAGAATCTAGAGGACCTATGTAGGGAGATGGAGAAACTCTCAAAGGAGAAGGATCTTTTATTTATAAAATCCTTTTAAATTTACGGGGGGAACATGAGGGTAATACTGGTAGGTTTTGGTGTGATTGGAAGAGGAGTTATCAAGGTGATAAAGAAAAAGAGAGAGTATCTGAAGAAGAAGTACGGCATGGACCTCAAGGTGGTGGCTATCTGTGACAGTAGTGGTGCAGCCATCGATGAGAAGGGTTTAGATCTAGATCTGGCACTGGAGGTTAAGAAGAAGAGGGGAAGGATATCTGAGTACCCAGGTAAGGGGGTCACCCTGCCAGTAACAGAGGTTATAAGATCTGTTGAGAGTGACGTCCTTATCGAGGTGACACCTACAAATCTAGAGGATGGTGAACCTGCTAGGACCTATATCATCGAGGGATTTAAAAGTGGAAAACATGTGATAACTGCAAATAAGGGACCCCTTGCCCTCTATTTTCAAGAGTTAATGTCCTATGCCAGGAGGTACAACAGGATATTTAGATACGAGGCCTCTGTTGGAGGGGCCATGCCTATTATCAACCTGGCCAGGGAGACCCTCGCTGGAAACGAGATTATAGAGATAAAGGGTATACTCAATGGAACTACCAACTACATCTTAACGAAGATGGAGAGGGAGAAGTTAGACTTTGACACTGTACTTAAGGAAGCCCAGGAGTTAGGTATTGCAGAGACAAATCCCTATCAGGATATCAGCGGCCTTGACACCGCTGCAAAGATAGTTATCCTGGCAAACTCCATCATGAATATGAAGGTTACTATAAGGGATGTTAAGATAGAGGGGATTACCAGGATAACTCCCGAGGCACTTACCATGGCAAATAAAGGGGGATATACCATAAAGCTTATTGGAGAGGTGAAGAGGAACAAGTTAGAGGTAGGTCCCAAGTTGATACCCTTAGACGACCCACTTAATGTAAAGGGTTCCCTAAATGTTGCCAAGTTGTATACAGATCTGGCCAAGGAGGTAATTGTTGTTGGAAGGGGTGCTGGGAGTATAGAGACCTCCTCAGCAATCTTAAGTGACATTATAAACATCTACCTACAGACCAGTAAGGGATAGATGTCCTATGAATCTTATTCATTTGATCTTTAAATCTCTACTCTATATTCTACCAGCCTATGTTGCAAATGCTGCAGCCTGTATATTCGGTGGAGGTACTCCCGTGGATTTAGGGAGGTACTTCTTCGATGGGAGGAGGGTACTAGGAAACGGGGTTACATATAGGGGGTTCTTTTTTGGTCTACTCTTTGGATGTATCACCGCCGCCCTTGAAGGTATCCTTCTAAACCTAGATCTAGTGGGAACTTCCCAGTTCTACTACAACGTTTTTAAATGGTTATATCTTGGTTTTCTACTTTCCTTAGGCGCCCTCTTTGGAGATATGGTTGGTAGTTTTATCAAGAGAAGGTTGGGAATAGAGCGGGGAAAACCTGCACCTCTACTAGATCAACTTGACTTTGTTCTCTTCGCCATACTATTTGCCTATCCCTTTGCACCTTTAACCCTGGATATGGTGGTTACTATATTGATTATCACACCTGTGATACATCTCTCAGGTAACATTGTAGCCTATCTATTGGGGATAAAGAGCATGTGGTGGTAAAACTGTTTTAATCCAATGGGGTTAACCTTTGTTTTGGAGTTAATCGATTATAGTATATTTAATGAAACTTATTAAATAGGTTAAACAATATATTTTTATAACGATTTTTATATAATATTCTTTTTGTAATCCATTGGCCTTGGAGGTGAATACATGGAGAACCCCAGGGTAGGGGTCTTTGTCTGTTACTGCGGTGCCAACATCAACGGCGTCGTAGATTGTGAAGCGGTGAAGGAGTTTGCCTCAAAACTTGACGGGGTAGTGTATGCAGAGACCTATCCCTTCTACTGTTCCGATCCAGGACAGAAGTCCATTAAAAATGCAATCAAGGAGTACAACTTAAACAGGATTGTTGTTGCTGCATGTACTCCTAAGATCCATGAACCTACCTTTAGAACCTGTATTGCAGAGGCTGGATTGTCTCCCTACTACCTGGAGTTTGTAAATATCAGGGAGCATGTTTCCTTTGTCCACCTGGAGGACAGGGAGGCTGCGACAAAGAAGGCTATGGAGTTAGTTGCAGGGGGTGTTGAGAGGGCTAAGAGGCTGGAGGATGTACCTCAGAAGGTTGTAGAGGTAGATAAGTCCTGTCTTATCATTGGAGGAGGTATTGCCGGTATCCAGGCTGCCCTGGATTTAGGGGATCAGGGTTATAAGGTTTATCTGGTGGAGAAGGAGGAATCCATTGGAGGTAGAATGGCCCAGTTGGCCAAGACGTTCCCAACAGATGACTGTGCCCTTTGAATCCTGGCTCCTAAGATGGTTACAGTAGCAAACCACCCTAACGTTGAGATCATCACCTACGCCGAGATAAAGGATGTCTCTGGATACGTAGGTAACTTCGAGGTAACTATTGAGAAGAAGCCTAGATATGTAGATGAGTCCAAGTGTACAGGATGTGGTGCCTGTGCCAATGTATGTCCCATCGAGGTACCTAACGAATTTGACTTGGGGTTAGGTACCAGGAAGGCTATATACGTACCCTTTGCCCAGGCTGTCCCCCTGGTATACACCATAGACAGGGAACACTGTATCGACTGTAGGTTGTGTGAAAGTGTCTGTGGACCTGGTGCCATAGACTTCAACCAGAAACCAGAGGAGATCAAGTTAAAGGTAGGTACAATAATTGTAGCTACTGGCTTTGACGAGTTCGATGCCTCCCTCAAAGAGGAGTACGGTTATGGGGTCTACGACAACGTAATAACTACCTTGGAACTGGAGAGGATGATAAACCCTGCAGGGCCCACAGGAGGACATGTAATAAGGCCCAGTGATGGAAAGCACCCACACAGGATAGTATTCATACAGTGTGTAGGTTCCAGGGATCTAAAGGTTGGCAACCCCTACTGTTCAAGGATCTGCTGTATGTTCGCCTTAAAGAATGCCCAACTGATAAAGATGCACGACCCAGATGCAGAGGTCTACATCTGCTACATGGATATAAGGGCCTTTGGAAAGGGGTACGAGGAGTACTACCAGAGAGCTCAGGAACAGTTCGGGGTTAAATTCCTAAGGGGAAGACCTTCATGTGTCATAGAGGACCCAGAGACCAAGAACCTCCTAGTTCGAGTGGAGGATACACTGATGGGAGAGATAGTGGAGATAGAGTGTGACTTGGTGGTACTCTCTGCAGGGCTCGTACCAAGACCTGAGACCAGAGATGTAGCAAAGATGTTGGGATTGGACATCAGTCCAGATGGGTTCTTCAAGGAACTCCATCCAAAGTTGGCGCCAGTTAACACCAAGGTGGACGGTATAGCCATTGCAGGTGTAGCTCAAGGTCCTAAGGATATACCAGATACAGTGGCCCAGGCAAAGGGTGCGGCAAGTGCAGTGGCAATACCCATGGCCAGGGGTAGATTTGAGATAGAGATGATAAGGGCTGTAGTAGATAAGGAGATCTGTGGGGGATGTGAAATCTGTGCCTCTGTCTGCCCATATAACGCCATATCCTACAGGGAAGTTGAGGGACACCTAGTGGCAGAGGTAAATGATATAGCATGTAAAGGCTGTGGTTCCTGCTGTGCAGCCTGTCCAAGTGGGGCCCTGCAGCTGAGATACTACAGAGATCACCAGGTAATAGCTGTAATAGATGGAATCCTAGATACCCATAAGATGATAAACCAGTAAAAGGGGGACAGCCTATTGGATATCAACGTTAGGGTGGTTTGCTGGAGAGAAAGAAGTTAGGGCCCCATCCGAAGGCACTGCCAGGATGGGGCCAGAAAGGAACAATATGTGGGGAGTTTCCGTTCCCCCCGAAAGCCCACCTAGAGTAAGGTGGGAAGATCCTCCTTGGGAGGATCAGAACGGCCTATTCTCACTTTTATTATTGTTATCCTCATTATTTTTTTAAAGGTGAAAGTATGGAGAGTCCGGTAATAATAGCATTTGCATGCTATCAGTGAGGGTATGGAGCTGCAGATCTAGCTGGAACCAGTAAGATGCAGTATCCACCCTCTGTTAGAATTATAAGGATACCCTGCACTGGTAGATTTGATATATCCTATGCCCTCAGGGCCTTCCAGAAGGGTGCAGATGGGGTTATGGTTGTAGGGTGAAAACCCCACGAGTGTGTCTATGAAAGTGGGAACTTCAGGGCCGAGGAGAGGGTAAAACTTACAAAGGAGATATTGGAGGAGCTGGGGATAGGGGGAGAGAGGATAGAGATATTCCTCATGAGTGCAGCAGATGCTGCCAAGTTTGTCGAGGCTGTAAACATCATGACTGAGAGGGTTAAGAGGTTAGGCCCTAACCCCTTGAAGAACCAGTGAGGGTGGAGAGTTTAAAGGGATGAATTCCGTAGGGAACCGTAAGGGACCTACGGAAGGACCGCCTCCTAAGCAGGAGGTTGCTCCCCTCTAAATATCTAATCAGGGTGATGAAATGGGAGGTAAGGCTAAGTTAGGAATGATTCAACTATGTGGATGTTCCGGTTGTCATATATCCCTCCTAGATCTTCACGATCAACTTCACCAGCTACTTCCACAGGTGGAGATCCTCTTTGCCCCCATAGTGGCAGATATGAAGGAGATTCCTGAGGGTATAGATGTATTCCTGGTAGAGGGGGGTATTAGAAACGAACATGAGAAACATCTCCTGGAGGAGATAAGGGAGAAGTCAAAGGTTGTAGTGGCATGGGGGACCTGTGCAGCCTACGGAGGAATACCAGGCTTAGGTAATCTCTATCCCACTGAGGAACTTCTTAAAGAGGCATTTTCCACAGGCACTGTAGATAACCCTGGGGAGATGCCTGAGGAGGACATACCAAAACTCCTGGATAGGGTGTATCCAATATCCCACTTCATCGATGTAGACTTTGTGTTACCAGGATGTCCTCCAAAACCTGAGCACAACCTAGAGTTGATAGGTGCACTGTTGGAGGGAAGGGAACCTAAGATATCTAAAAAGATAGTATGTGACCAGTGTCCAAGGAAGAGGGAGGGTACCTATCCTAAGGAGTTTAAGAGAACCTTTGAGGGTACTCCAGATAGGGAGAGGTGTCTCTTTGAACAGGGTTATACCTGTGTAGGAATGGCTACAAGGGCAGGGTGTGGAGCTGTCTGTCCCTCTGCAAATGTACCCTGTAGGGGATGTTATGGGAAGACAGATGCAGTTCTTGATCAGGGGGCTGCAGTGGCAAACGCATATGCCCTTACAGGGGATGCAGCACTGAAACTCCCTGACAAGTTGGGACTGTTTTACAGGTTCTCCATGGCTGCAGGACTAATACCTAAGAAGATCCACAAGTAAAAGATGGTGACATACCATGGGTAAGATCACTATAGAGCCTCTAAGTCGTCTTGAGGGTCATGGTAAGGTTACTATTGTAGTTGACGACTCAGGAAATCCTCTGGATGTTAAACTCCATATAACTGCAATAAGGGGGTTTGAGCAGTTTGTAGTGGGAAGACCTGCTGAAGAGGTGCCAAGGATAGTTACAAGGATCTGTGGAATATGTCAGACACCTCATCACCTGGCAAGTGTCAAGGCAGTTGATGCCGCCTGGGATGTTGAGATCCCAGAGGCTGCAAAGAAACTCAGGGAGTTGATGCTACTAGGTAATATGATCCACAGCCACGCCCTACACTTCTACTACCTGGCAGTGCCAGACTTTATACTGGGCCTAGATGCAGATCCCAAGGTTAGAAATGTTGTAGGTTTAATAGAAAAATCCCCTGAAATGGTTAAAAAGGCTATAGCCCTGAGAAAGTTCGGTCAGGGTATAGTGGAAAAAGTTGGAGGTAGACCTATACATCCAGTTACAGCTATTCCAGGGGGTATTGCCAAGACGCTAAGTGAAGAGGAGAGGGACACCTTCTTAAAGGAAATTGACACCATGATAGAGTACGCCAGAGAGAGTGTGGAGTTGATTAAATCCATAAACGAGAGTTATATGGACATTGTAAAGTCAGTGGGGGTTATAGACACCTGGTACCTAGGTATTGTGAAAGAGGGTAAACACTCCTTCTACGATGGGGTCTTAAGGTTCCTCTCTCCAGATGGTAGTGAGAAGGTAGAGTTCTCCTTCTCTGAGTACCAGGACTACATAGGGGAGCACAACGTACCTCATAGCTATGTAAAGTATCCCTACTACAAGAAGGTAGGATATCCTGAGGGGATCTACAGGGTTGGTCCCCTGGCGATGATGAACGTATGTGACAGTATCCCCACACCCCTTGCTGAGGAGGCTAGAAGGGAGTTCTTAGATATGTTTGGAAGTCCGGCAAATCAGTCTCTAGCCTACCACCACGCCAGGCTTATAGAGTTACTTGCAGCATGTGAGAGGACCAAGGAGTTACTGGAGGACGATGAGATCACATCTACAGATGTTAAGGTGGATGTGGAGCCAAAGGCAGGTGATGGTGTGGGAGTTGTAGAGGCTCCAAGGGGTGTTCTAATACATCACTACCAGACAGATGATAGGGGGATTGTGACAAAGGCCAACATGATAGTAGCCTCCACACATAACGTACCTGCAATGGAGGAGGCCCTTAAACAGGCTGTAAAGGAAATATTTAAAAAGTAATTAGGTGAGGGCGATGGAGAAAGATGAGAAAAAGTTAAATCTACTGGAGGTTGTCCTGAGAGCCTACGACCCTTGATACTCCTGTGCAGCCCATGTGATAGTTAAGAACAGGAGGGGAGATGTGATATTTGAGATAAAGAGGGAGTAGTTTCCTACATACCGAACCCCTTAAGGGGAGGTAGTAGGAAACTGTTTTTAAAATCACTATAAAAATCAAAAAGGAGATAGCATGGGAGGTATAAAAATCCAGGAGGATCTCTGTCTAGTATGTAACGCCTGTACTGCCGTCTGTCCCACAGAGGCCATAGAGATAGATCCCTTTAAGACCTGTATGTTATGTATGAGCTGTGTTGAAGCCTGTCCCACTGGAGCACTTTATCAATCCAACGGTATTATAGCCTACAACCCCTCTAAGTGTCTAAAGTGTGGAGATTGTGCAGAGGCATGTCCAACTAAGATAAAGAAGGTTGACGACAGATACCCCTATTCAAAGGGACACTGTATCCTATGTAAGAGATGTGTGGAGATATGTCCAATAGAGATCATCTCCATACCTGGTGTAATTGAGAAGCCCAAGAAAAAGATCCAGATACCTAAGGAGCCAATAGTGGTTACAGAGGACTGTGTAGGCTGTGAGATCTGTGTCCCTGTATGTCCTATAGGGGCTATAAAGATGGAGGATGGTAGGGCTGTTGTTGACAAAGATAAATGTGTATACTGTTCCATCTGTGCCCAAACCTGTCCCTGGAATGCCATCTACGTAGCTGGTAGGATACCTAAGAAGAGGAAGAAGGAGATACTGAAATTTGAAGTGGATGAGAGTAAGTGTATAGGATGTGCACTATGTGTTGAGGTCTGTCCAGGGGATATGATAAAGTTCAACAGGGAGAGAAATATAGTAGAGCTTCCAAAGGCCTGTCCAGCATGTAAGTTATGTGTAAAGGCCTGTCCCGTAGATGCCCTAACTCTAGAGGTGAAGTTTGAATCTCCACACCCAATTACAGAGGAAGGTCTAGTGATCATCGAGGAGGATTACGATATACTGGAGAAGTGTGCCAGGGTATGTCCCACAGATGCAATTGTAGTAGATAAGAAGAGTAAGAGTATAAGGATGTGTATAGTCTGTGGTGCATGTACTGTGGCATGTCCAACTGGGGCTTTAAAACTTGGAAAGATAAACCACAGGGGGAAGGAGTACAACAGGATAGAGTACAGCCCCTATCTATGTAGGAAATGTGGTGAATGTGTAAAGGTATGTCCAATGAAGACCTTGAGGTTGTCAAGAAGTAAGATACCTTTGAAGGGGTACTGTGTAATGTGTCTACTATGTCTCTCCTGTGCAGAGGCTGAAAAGAAGAAGGTACTGGAGTTAAGGTAATACTTTTTTTAAATCCCTCTTTTAATAAAAATTATAAAAATTTAAAATATCCTTACCCCATGGGCACATCTCTTGGCCCTCTCCCTTGCAACCTCTACACTATCACCGTAGGCCAGTGCAACACCCATCCTCCTTCCAACCCTTGCTAGAGGTTTACCAAATAACCTTAACTTAGTATTTGGAACCTTAAGGGCATCCCCTATATCGTACTGGGGAGCCCACTTATCTATTTTAGACTTGATAACATGACTGGCTCCAGCAGGTACTACCATCTCCACCTCTACAGGCAATCCCAGGAGACATCTAAGGTGTATCTCAAATTGACTCATACTCTGGGTTATCATGGTCACCATACCAGTATCGTGGGGTCTTGGTGAAACCTCGCTGAATATTACCTCGTCCCCCCTGACAAAGAGTTCCACCCCGTATATACCTCTCCCTCCTAGCATGGTAACTATCTCGTAGGCTATCCTCTGGGCCTCCCTCAGGGTTTTCTCCTCCATGGGATGGGGTTGCCAACTCTCGTGGTAGTCCCCCTCTATCTGTATATGACCTATTGGGGGGCAGAACTTTATACCCTCCTCGTTTTTTGCCGTTAGTAGTGTTATCTCGTAGTCGAAATCTATAAACTCCTCAACTATTACCTTGGAACCTGCACCCCTTGCAGAAATTCTAGCACGCCTCCAGGCCTCCTCTATGTCTTTTTTGTCCCTGATGATACTCTGTCCCTTCCCCGAGGAGGACATAATAGGTTTAACTACACAGGGGGTTCCCAGCTGATCTACAGCCTCCTTTAACTCCTCTAAGGATTCTGCAAATCTGTAATCTGCAGTTTTTAATCCAAGTTTTTCCGATGCCAACCTACGTATATACTCTCTATTCATGGTTATCCTTGTTGCATTGGCGTTGGGAACTACCCTGTATCCAAACTCCTCCATCTCTACAAGTACCTCTGTATCTATGGCCTCTATCTCTGGGATGATATAGTCTGGAGTCTCCCTCTCTATAATGGCCCTTAAACCCTCCCCATCTCTCATGTCCAGTATATAACTTCTATGGGCAACTTGCATTGCAGGTGCATGCTGATACCTATCTACAACAACACACTCTAGGCCTAACCTCTGGCCCTCTATAACTATCTCCTTTCCCAACTCCCCTCCACCTAGGAGTAGTATCTTGGTGGCATTTGAGAATAGAGGGGTTCCCACTCTCACTTTTTCACCGTTAGTGTATTTAAAACCTAAATAGACTTATTATCATATATAAAACAATACCGTGATAGAAAATGTTAAGACTTATCTACCAGGGTAAGTTGATAAGGGAGGGAAGTAGGATATTGGAGGCCTCCTCCTCTGTAACCCTCATTGAAACTGAGAGGCATAGAATAGTAGTGGATACCTCCTCTCGAGATAAGGAGGATGTTGTATTGAAAGGTTTAGAGAGGCTAGGTCTCTCTCCTCGAGATATAGATGTAGTGATAAATACCCACAGTCACTGGGATCATGTGGGGAACAACCACCTCTTTAAAAATGCTGAGTTTATCAACTATGAGAACTACAGGTCCTTTAAGGACAGGGAGATAGAGATCCTGGAGACACCTGGGCACACCTGGGACAGTATCTCTGTTCTATACAGAGACTATATCGTGGTGGGGGATGCGGCCCCCCTGAAGGACAACATAGTGAAGGAAGTTGCACCGGGGATATGTGTTGACAGGGATTTAGCCCTTAAAACCTTGAAGAGGATTAAATCCCTTGGGAAACATATAGTTACCGGCCATGACGGCATATACTTCCAGGATCTAAAAAATAGAGGGTGATGATATTGGAGGATTACTACCTGGACAGGATAATGGAGGTAGGGGAAAAGAGAGGTTTCCAGGTTGATATCTTTGTATCGAGATCTGAGGATCTAAGCTGTGAGTTAGATGGAGATAGTTTAGACTCCTTTCAGGAGGATAGAAGTTTTGGTATTGGTGTAAGGGTGTTGAAGGAGGGTAAGGTGGGATTTGCCTACTCCACAGAGGAGGAGGTGGATGTGATCTACAGGGCTATGGAGAACCTCGTCCCTGATAGATACACATCTATCCCAGAGCCCAGTAAGGATATGCCAGATCCAAAGGGTATTTTCCACAGAAAGGTTTTAGATGTAGGGGAGGAGGATCTCCTGGAGGACCTTAACACCATGAGAGATATACTTAAAGAGGGAGGTATTACAGTTACTGGAGGTGCTGTGGAGAGGTCCTACCTGTACAACAGGGTGTTAAACTCCAAGGGCTTAGATGTTGAGGAGGAATTTACCTACTACTCCGCCTCAATCTCTGGAATAAAGGAGGGTGAAACAGCCTACGACTATCTAACTAGGACCTATAGATTCAAGGTGGAGGAGTTGGGGGAGTACGTTAAGGATCTCCTCTCCCTACCTCGGGGAGTCAAGACCCCATACAGTGGTAAGATCCTCCTAACACCTAGGGTGTTAAACTCCCTCCTAGCCTATACCCTACTACCCTCCTTCAGTGCCGAGAACATCCAGAGGAATAGGTCTATCTTAAGGGGGAAGGTTGGGGAGCAGGTAATGGGAGAGCATATAACTATAGTAGACGACGGTACCTTGGATGGAGGGTTGTACTCCAGTAAGGTAGATGGAGAGGGTGTTCCCCGTAGGAGAACAGTTCTAGTGGAGAGGGGGATCTTGAAGGGATACCTCTACGATATAAAGAGGGCCAATATAGAGGGAAAGGAGTCTACAGGTAATGGGGTTAGGGACTACAACACCCTACCTACTATCTCCCCCTCCAACGTGATTATAGACCCTGTGGATAAGTTGGAAAATTACAGTGAGTACCTCCAGATAAATGGGCTTATTGGGTGCCACACCTCCAACCCAATAACTGGAGATTTCTCAGTTGAGATCTCAAACAGCTATATAGTTAGGGATGGTGAGAGGATACCTGTGAGGAAGGGGATGTTCTCAGGTAACATATTCCAGATACTTAAAGACGCCATACCTATGGACGATGTATCTCAAAGGGGGAGGTTGATATCACCCTCCCTCATGATAGAGGGGCGAATAGTGGTATAATAATAAAAAGGGTGATTTCAGTGAGATGTACTGAGAAACATGAAAGCTGTGCATCCAGGGATAGGTGTAGTAGAAGGTTGATAGATATCCAGGATGAAAAGATAAGAGAGAACATGAGTAGGATAAAACATAAGATAGGGATACTAAGTGGTAAGGGGGGTGTTGGTAAAACCACTGTAACGGTAAATCTAGCCACTGCCTTAAACTCCATGGGAAAGAAGGTAGGTATCTTAGATGGGGACATACATGGACCAAACATCCCTAAGATGCTAGGGGTGGAGGATGCCCGGCCCTATGTAGACGAGAGGGGTATCCACCCCATCACCACACCTGAGGGGATAAAGGTCGTCTCCATAAGTTACTTCCTACCAGATAGGGATACACCTGTGATCTGGAGGGGACCTAAGATAAGTGGTGCAATTAGACAGTTCCTAAGTGACGTGGTATGGGGGGAGTTGGACTACCTACTTATAGATACACCTCCAGGGACAGGGGATGTCCAACTTACCATAATGCAGTCCATCCCAGACATAGACGGGGTAATTATAGTTACAACACCTGAGGAGGTTGCACTTCAGGATGCAAGGAGATCTGTGGCAATGGCCAGGATGTTGAATATCCCCATACTGGGACTTATTGAGAATATGGCTGGATTTGTATGTCCCTACTGTAACAAGGTGGTAGATATATTTGGAAGGGGAGGGGGAGAGAGGGCAGCTAAGGAGTTAGGTATAGACTTTTTAGGAAGGATACCCTTAGATGTGAAAGCCAGGGAGGCCTCAGATAGAGGGGTACCTATGGTACTCCTGGACTGTCCAGCCTCCAAGGAGTTTAAGAAGATAGTTGAAAAGATAGTCAAAAAGTTAGAGGGATAAAAGATGAAGATGTTGATAGAGACCTTAAAGTCCTCCCCAGTTGTAAAGAGGGGAAATTACCACTACTTCGTCCATCCCATATCAGATGGTATACCCCAGGTAGACCCCCATCTACTGAGAGAGGTGACAACCTCCATCCTAAAGATCTCCAACATTGAAGATGTGGACAAGATCGTCACGGCAGAGGCAATGGGTATACCCCTGGTAACCACCCTCTCCCTCTATACAGACATACCCTACGTTATAATGAGGAAGAGGAGCTACAACCTAGAGGGGGAGATTCCAGTATATCAGGAAACAGGATACAGCAAGGGTAACCTCTATCTCAACGGGATTGAGAGGGGGGATAAGGTTCTAATCGTTGACGATGTAATATCCACTGGAGGTACCATGGTGGCCATGATCAAGGCCTTGGAAAGGGCTGGAGCAGAGATAAAGGATATTGTATGTGTAATAGAGAGGGGGAGGGGAAGGGAAGAGGTAAAGAAGAAAACTGGATACGATGTTAAAACCCTTGTTAAAGTGGATGTTGTAGATGGTAAGGTGGTGATTTTAGAATAATTATTACCATGATTACCATGATACTGAAGGATGTCTCAGTTCCAAACCTATCTGACGCTGGAGCAAAGGTACTTAGGGGTATAAAACCTCTGGATAATATTCAGGGTATAGTATTTGGAGAGGCCTTTACAGTTAAAACATCCTCGGAGGATTGGGGTACAGTTGTAAAGGCTATCTCCTACAGTAGGGGGAAGGTTATAGTTGTAGAGTGTAAGGGGGAGGAGTATGCAGTATGGGGAGGACTGGCCTCACTTAATGCCAAGTTAAAGGGTGTAGTTGCAGTGGTGATAGATGGCTATGTAAGGGATCTGGAAGAGATAAGAAGGGTGAGATTTCCAGTGTTCTCAAGGGGTTATACACCTAGGGCTGGAGCACCCCTAGATAGAGGAGTTATGGGAGTAACTGTAACCTGTGGTGGCATCAGGGTAAACCCTGGGGATATAGTAGTTGGGGACTGTAACGGTGTTGTGGTAATAGAGAGGGATAGACTAGGGGAGGTGTTAGAGAGGGTGAAGGAGATTAAGAGAAAGGAGTCCAAGATAAGGGATAGGATAATGAGGGGTATGGACCTCAAGGATATCCTTGGACTTTAGCATCTGTATATTATCTCCCCACAGTTTGGAGGTTTTTTAAAGGGTAGGTCTACCCTCTTCAAGGTCTCGATAAATCTTCTTATATCCTCATCCTCCAACCTCTCAGATCTAATAAGGAAGTCGTAGTACTCCTCACCTATAGGTATGAACCTTAGGTTGTACCTCCTGGCAACTGTTTCAATGCCTATCCCTATATCAGCCCTACCTGTGGCAACTGCCCTTGCAACTGCAGAGTGGGTTTTCGCCTCTAGGTTGTAACCTCTAATCTTACCTCTATCTATTCCCCTCTCCTCCAAGAATCTATCAAAGAGTATCCTTGTACCTGAACCCCTGTTTCTATTTATAAACCTGTACTTCTCTATGTTTTTCAAGATATCCTCTAAGGTTTCCAGGGGGAGGTCCCTTCTAACCATGAAACCCTGTCTCCTTATATACCCCCTGACAAGTACTGCATCTCTAACCCTGTACCTCTCTAAGAAGGGAATGTTGTACTGACCATCCTCCCCAAGTAGATGTATGCCTGCAATATCCCCCTCACCTCTCTTTATGGACAACAAACCTCCTATGGAACCTACGTTGACAACCTTTCCATGGATATTACCCTCCCTAAGTATAATATCTACACCTATACAGTGGCTACCTACTATACTAAGTCCAAACCTTATATTTCCAAAGAGGTGCACCTCTACAGGTTCATCCTCTAGTATTTCCCTGTCCTCCTCTATGACCACATATCCGTCACTGTAGGTCAGGGATGTAATGGCACCGCTACCCTTGAGAACAGGGTATACAGTATATCCCTCACTACCTCTCACTACAGACACCGGTAGGTACTCCACCCTACCCTTTGCAGAGAGGTATCTAAGTGGGAAGTGTCCCCTTATACTTCTCCCCTCTCCTCCAAAGAGTACGTTAAACACTGTTAAACAGGAGGTAGGATATCCTGGAAGGCCAAGGATTAACTTAGGTGTATTATCCTCCCCAGGTATACTACCTATTATCGTGGGCTTCCCAGGTTTTATCTTCAACCCGTGGATATGGATCTCTCCTCCAAGTTTCTCTATTACCTGGGCAGTTAGATCACCTCTTCCCGCAGAGGTGCCACCACTTAGAATCACTATATCGTTGTTATCCTTCAACGCCCTCTTAACAGCCCCTAGGAGATCCTCCTCCCTATCCCTCACAATGCCGTAGAATTTAAAATCCCAGCCCCTCTCCCTTATAGAGGCAGCTAGGGTGTAGGTGTTGACGTCGTATATCTTGTAGCTTTCCAGGGGTTTCCCAGGGTCTATCAACTCATCTCCCGTGGATATCAGTGCAACCCTCAATTTCCTCTTAACCTTTACCCTCCTTCTCCCTATGGCTGCCAGGGCCCCTATATCCCTTGGGGATAGTAGGGTACCTCTCCTCAGGACAAGCTCTCCAGCCATGATGTCGCTACCGCAGTACTGTATATTCTCATGGGGTGCAACTCCCCGGTATACCTTTACAGTATCTCCATCCCTCTCTGTGTACTCCACCATAACCACTGCATCACAGCCCTTTGGTATAGGTGCCCCAGTTGCTATCTCCACAGCCTCTCCCCTTTTAACCTGGATATCTGGAGTGTCACCAGCCCTTATACTTCCTACAACCTTCAGTGTTACCGGATTATCCTCCTGGGCTAGATAGGTATCCTCAGATCTTACAGCATAA
The DNA here is from genome assembly GCA_015661555.1 of Methanothermococcus okinawensis. Classification (GTDB taxonomy): domain Archaea; phylum AGJL01; class Methanococci; order Methanococcales; family Methanococcaceae; genus Methanofervidicoccus; species Methanofervidicoccus okinawensis_B. The sequence continues at coordinate 1,508 of DQVW01000111.1, read as the reverse complement.
CCGTCCATGAGAGCCCTGTCAAAGGGGGGCACATCTATCTCTGCAACAACATCCTCTGCCAACACCCTGTTCACAGCCTCCAGGAGATCTACCTCCTCCCATCCCACACTCTCTAGAAATCTGTTTACTATCTCCCTTCCCTCCTCAATACTTGAAAGTTTTAGAAATCTCTTAATAATATCCCTCCTAAATTTTTATACTAATTTTTATCAATAGCTATAAAAAATCCCGAGGTGAAGCTATGAAGGTGTATCTCAACGGTAAGTTTGTAGAGAAGGAGGAGGCCAAGATATCTGTATACGACCATGGCCTACTCTATGGAGATGGGGTATTTGAAGGGATAAGGGTATACGATGGGGTTATCTTTAAATTAAAAGAGCACATAGACAGGCTCTACGATTCAGCAAAATCTATCCTTTTAGAGATACCCCTTTCCAAGGAGGAGATGGAAGAGGTTGTAGTGGAGACTGTAAGGGTGAACAAGTTGAGGGATGCCTATATTAGACTGGTGGTTACAAGGGGGATTGGCGACCTGGGATTGGATCCCCAGAAGTGTAGTAACCCAAGTATATTCTGTATAGCAGAGCCTATGAGTCCCCTCCTTGGAGAGAGTGGTATAAGGGTTATAACATCCTCCATAAGAAGGTTGCCTGTAGATGTTTTAAACCCTGCTGTAAAATCCCTCAACTATCTAAACAGTATCCTGGCAAAGATTCAGGCAAATTATGCAGGTGTAGATGAGGCCTTTCTCCTGGACACAGAGGGTTACGTGGTAGAGGGCACAGGGGATAACATATTCCTGGTTAAAAAGGGTGTTATAAAAACCCCACCTGTATCCTCCAGTATACTTAGGGGTATTACTAGGGATACAGTTATAGACATAGCCAGGGATTTAGGTTATGAGGTTGTGGAGGACAGGATTACACTTCACGAGTTATACGTGGCAGACGAGGTATTTATAACAGGCACCGCTGCAGAGTTGGTACCTGTTGTAGAGATAGATGGAAGGGTTATCAACGAGGGTAAAATAGGGGAGGTAACAAAGAGGTTGAAAAGGGAATTTGACAGGGTGAAGAGGATTTTAGGTAGGAGAGTATACGACTAAATCCTCATGTAGAAGAGGTAGACCCACAACATCATCAGGATAAGTATCAGGATGGAGAGGATAGCCAGGGTAGGTGAGTTCCCAATAAGTATGGGAATAGGACCGATCATGATAATACCTGAAAAAGAAACTCTATTTTCTTCATCCTCTGTCTTATCCTTATTTTGGAGCCCATAGGAGATAACTCCAAAGGATACCAGGAAAAAACCGATAACTATGAGGAATATACCTAGATGTACAAGGATCAGTCTATCCATGATATCCCTTTTTTAACTTAAAAAAATTAGGGGAATCATCTCCTTAAGAATTTTGAGAGTATAGGGTGTAACTGGGTGATCTGTTCCTGGAGGATCTGCTCGTACAACCTGTACACTATGGAGACTGTAAGTAGTACACCTGTACC
>DQVW01000057.1 GCA_015661555.1 Methanothermococcus okinawensis | reverse complement strand
TGTCACCTCTCTTTTAACCTCTTTTTCAACAACTTCCCTCTCCTTCAAGGTCCTACAGTATACACAGTACTTGTTCCCCTCTCTATCCTGGAACAGGGGGAATCCACATACCTTACAGTGCTCCCCCAGCATCTTTGAGCCTTTTAGCATCTCATCTGCAGCTATCTTTACAATATCTCTCTCTTTTTCCTTCACGGTATCACCATTTTTAAAATCCTATTTAAAGATTAGATTTATATATACCTGTTATAAAAACTATATATAAGAATATTAAAAGATTGGTATCTAGTAATAAACTGATAAGGTGTCTCCTTTGAAGTATTTCTACATCCTCAGTAGGAAGGAGGAGATCTCCAAGTTGATAGAGAGGATAAATAGGGAGATCGACTATAAGAAACAGATTTTAAATGACTGCTGGATAAGTTGCAACTTCCAAGGTAACGGGGCTGATTACACCTTTGGAGGGGGGGATGGCAGCTTCAACAAGATAGACTATATCAATTTATGCCTCTACCTGGTGGGGTCTGTATCCTATACAAACAAGGTAGGGGAGAGGTTAGAGGACTCCATCTCCTTCTGGGAACCTGGTATCGTTCTCCCCTACAGGTACGTGGAGTATAGACTTAAACTCTACATGATCAACATGGAGTTGAAAACTGCACTTTGGAACCTTGAAAACAGGGACATAGATTACTACCTCTTTGACGGCTCCCTCTACTCCCTTATTATACAGACCCATACATATGGAGGTAGGATTAACGGGGAGATAAAAGAGGATTACGGGGAGATACTGGACTACTACAGGGACTATAAAAAAGAGATAAAAAATGAGATCTACCAGGACCTGGCTGCCAACAGGTTGACACCTGTAACTACTACAGTGAGAAATGCTGAAGATGAGAAACTTAGGATCATCCTGGAACAGGTGGAGTACATAGTGTTACTAAGGGAGATCGTTGAAAAATACAGGGATAAATTTATAGGGGTATCTAAAACCTCCAAGATGAGTATATACTTCAAGAGGTACAACGGCAATGGAAATTCCCTCTTTAAAACCCTCCCAGACATAGGTATCTTCTCCAGTGTGGAGGGTACTGGATACTCTAAGCCCATAAATCTGGCAGATAGAAAGGAGGTAGAGTACAACATCTACTACAGTATACATTACTTAAAGAGGTTCCATCTCCACATCCCTCAGTTGTACTATCAGTTTGTTAGGCTGGACAGTAGGGGAGGGGTCCTGAATATCACATCCTTTAAGAAGTTAGAGGAGAAGTTCTTCACAAACTTAAATGAGATATCTGTAGGAGGGTATCCCTATATACTTAGGAGAAGTCATGAAGATGTAAAGATCAGTGATAAGGATATGGAGATCTGTGCCAAGTTGTTGAAGTTGTACGACAGTAGAGACAGGGACATGGTAATCTAAAACAATAAAGATTAATAATGGCAAAAACTATAACTTTCTTTAAAAAATTTAAGGTGTGACTATGGTGAAGATTATTGAGAGGGTAATAAAGAAGGTTGAACCTCTGAAGGATGCAGTACTTATAGAGGGACTTCCAGGTATAGGTCATGTTGGTAGGATAGCAGCGGAGCATCTTATACAGGAGTTTCAGGGGGAAAAGGTCCTAGAACTTTACTGTTACGATTTCCCCCCTCAGGTACTGGTAAACGAGGACGGTACCATAGAGAGTATGAACAACGAGATCTATATTATAAGGGAGCCTATACCTATGATAGTGGTTACAGGAAATACCCAGGCCCTGTCACCTATAGGGCAGTATCAACTTTCCGAGAGGCTAGTTGAGATTGGTATTAAGTACGGTGCAAGGATAACCTACACCCTTGGTGGATTTGGTATAGGGCGTATAAAGGAAGATCCTTTAGTCTACGTTGCAGCTACCTCAAAGGAACTTGCAGAAAGGATAAAGGCACATGGTGCACTTTTCAGGGCAGATGGTGGGGGTATAGTAGGTGCTGCAGGTTTGATGTTAACATTCTCCAAGTTAATGGGTATTGAAGGGGCATGTCTCATGGGTGAGACCCCTGGCTACCTTATAGATCCAAAATCTGCAAGGAAGGTGTTAGAGGTACTTGCCAAGGTGCTCAACATTGAGATAGATATGGGAGAGTTGGAGAAGAGGGCTAGGGAGATGGAGGCCTTCTTAGAGAGAATCAGGAGATTTGAGAAACAGTTGGAGCAGGGGCATCTAATGATTAGGGAGAAGGATAAGAGACAGAGAGAGGAGGATCTAAGGTATATTGGATAATTACCTTATCATGCCTCTCTCCTTCTGCCACCTTCTTCTCTCCCCCAGTATACACCTGTCTCCCCTATTTCCCCCCACTGGATTCTGAGGGGTACCTAGACAGTTCATACACCTGGCCATGATACTGGCCCCCAGTGCAAGACCATCCTCAACAAATACCAGGTTGTCCTCAGGTTTATCCCATATATCTAACCCACTTAGTCTCTCCAGTATCAATCTAGGTTTTTCTCCAGTTATCCCTGCCCTTCCAGTTATACCAAGGGCACTTCTATCACTTATGAGTCCCTTATCCCATGCCAACTTTACAAGTCTCTCAGTAGTCTTTGCAGATACCACATCCAAGGTGTAGAGTAGAGTTGGGATATTACTCTCCTCCAGAATCCTCCTCCCAATCTCCTCCAACTTGGGGAGGTCACTTCCATTCTCCCCCACATCACAGCCTATAAGGGTTGTCCCAGCTTTCTCTGCACTCTCTGGATCTACAGGGACAGTTCCAAACCTCTTAACACCTTTGGGAACCTCACAGATTTTTATATACCTATGTATCTCCTCCCCGTACTCCTCTGCAAGTTCCCTATCTATTTTACCCCCTTTATCTTTTATATCCAACACTGCACCTTTTTCCCTACTTACCAATCCACTGCCTCTAACTATACTATCTGCAATGGCACCTGCGAGCCCACATAGATTGCCAACTACATGTGCATAGGGTTTACTGTCATCTGTTATCCTGCCTGCAAGTGTTGTACCAAAGTCTATACTCATACAGGGGTTTCTAAAATCTACATGGGTCCACTTCGCCCCTACCTTTATCCCCGCAGTTACCAACTCCCCCTCCATCTCGTTGGCTACAACCTCCTTACCTGTAGGAGGGAGCACCCCTGTAACTGCACCGTCGAATATAACCTTATCCATGAGACTGTACCTGTCAAAGGGCTTTGGAAGTTGGCTCTTACTCATGGCAGGGGTCATCTTTGAGGGAGGAACTCCAGCCTTTAAGCACCCCTCTGCAAGGGCTATTATCATGTTAGTTACCTCCTCTGGGGTGGCAAAACCTGCAGTAACTCCAGTACTTCTAACTACGAAGTGAAGATCCTCCACTGTGAGATTACCCCTTCTCAGAGCTCCCAGTAATACATCCCTTACCATCTCTGCAACTGACTCCTTGGTAAGCTCCACACCCCAGATAGTTTTCCCAAATACCTCCTCTCCCTTCTTTGGAGGCCTTACCTCCCTTGTCATCCTCACGTACTTACTGACGATGTAGGTGTTACCAGTGTCCATGTTTGTTGCAGTAACTATGGACTTTGTAGTGGTATTTCCCAACTCCACAGATGCCACTATGTAATAGGGGTTTCTCTTTAACTCTATTAGGTCTACACTTTGGGCTCTTGCATAGGCTATTTTAGGACTTTTCTTAAAGATACGAAGTATTCTCTCAAGAAATTCCATTCTATCCCTCAGGAGAGATCAGCCTTTTACATCCTTTAAAGAGGGGGCATCCCTCACATCTAGGAGATCTCTTTTTACAGAAGGTCTTTCCCAGTTGAACTATAAGTGCATGGTACTCCTTGTAGATCTCCAGGTCCCTTGGAATACTCCCTTCAAAAAATGTACGAATACTGTCGTAATCTAGATCCCCCTCTATAACTCCATATCTACTGAATATCCTCCTTGTGTAGTTATCCACTACAAATATAGGTCTCTCTAAACTGTAGAGTAGTATGGTATCTGCAGTCTCCCTCCCTACACCTTTAATGGAGAGGAGTTCCTCCCTCAATCTATAGAGATCTTTATTACACCTCTTTAACCCTTCTGTACTTCCGTAGTTATCCACTATATAGGCTGTGACATCCTTCAACCTCTTACTCTTTATATTGTAAAATCCTGCAGGCCTAATAAGCTCTCTCAACCTTTTAAGGGGAGTATCTAATATCCTCCTCTCCTCAAGTAGGTTGTTTCTCCTGAGGTTTTCTATAGCCCTCTCTACATTTCTCCAGGAGGTATTCTGAGTTAGTATGGCACCTACCACAACCTCGTAGGGGGTCTCGGCAGGCCACCAATTTTGAGGTCCAAAGTGGGAGAGCAATCTATTGTAAATATCCATAAGATCCATTGCAATCCCTTAAAGTAGTTTCAACTTCCCAGTTATTTTATCTATCCTCTCCTCCCTCTCAGGACCTATGGCAACTGCGGTACAGGTCCCAGGTGTCAGTTGAGTTCTTCCAGCATCTCTTATTAAACTACAGGGTAGTCCCTCCAACAACGCCTCCCTGAATACCTCCATAAGCTCCTCCTCAGATTTCACCTTTACCACAACCTTCTTCTGTCCCTCCTTTAACCACTTTTCAACTACCTCTGGACACTCCCTCTGTGCCTTTATAAAGGCCTCTATGGAGGCGTGACAGGCCTGAGCTGCAATCTTTCCCTTACCCATACCTAGATCTGTCCTGACAACGATAACCTGTTTGTACATACTCTCCCATAAAAAAGATTTTAATATTCCCTATAGTTATCATTATAGATTTATGTGATACTATGTATGAGGGAGAGATAGCTATAGGACCTATACACTCCTCTATCCTTGAGCCTCACAGGTTGAGATTGTTTATAGAGGACGAGATAATAAAAGATGCAGAACTTACAATAGGGGTAACTTACAGGGGTGTGGAGTTGTTGATGGAGGGATTACCTCCTGAGAAGGCTACCATACTTGCAGAGAAGATATGTGGCATATGTTCCCATATCCATCTCTGGTGTGCAGTTAGGGTTACTGAGATGGGATGTGGTATAGAGGTTCCAGAGAGGGCCAGCTATATAAGGGTGATAGTGGAGGAGTTGGAGAGGCTACACTCACATACCTTACTCTTTGGCCATATCTTCGAGGTACTAGGTCATGAGACCATGGCTATGAGGGCCTTCATGATTAGAGAGCCCATACTCCAGACCCTCTACGAGATAAGTGGAAGTAGGATCCAGTACTCCTGTCCAATAATAGGGGGGATTAGACCAAGGTGCAACATCCCAGATAAACGTATACCCTCCCTAATAGAGAGAATAGAGAGATTTGAGGAGAAGATGGAGAAACTTTTAGATAGAACCTTGAGGGATCCACTACTGATCTCCCGTATGAAGGATATAGGTGTGATAGATAGAAAGATAGCTGGGAAGTACCACGCCCTGGGACCTACAGCTAGAGGTAGTGGTATAAGATGTGATATGAGGAAGATGGGTTATGTACCAGAGTACGATCCCTTTGAATTTGAGGAGATAATCCTAGATGATGGGGATGTTCTATCCAGGGTACTAGTAAGGATGTACGAGTGTTTCGAAAGTAGTAAAATAATAAAACAGGGGTTAAAGGGTCTCTACCACCTACCTGAGAGATTTTACAACCCTAACTACGAGATAAGGGAGTTTAAACCCATAGATACATACAACGAGGCCCAGAGGGGACAGGTGTACTACTCCTACGGTGTAAACAGTGAGGGTAGAGTTATCCACTCAAAGGTTAGAACCCCCACAGTGACAAATCTGGCCTGTATGGAGGCTATACTTAGGGGACATCACGTATCTGATGCAGAGGTGATTATAACAAGTTGTGACCCCTGCTTTACCTGTTGCGATAGATCTCTAATGGTTATAGAGAGAAAAAAGGTTTAACATCCACAGATGTACTCCTTCTCAAAGTCGAATAGAACACCTTTCTCCTTTCCATCCCCTATTACAAGTTTTCTATCTCTAACTACCTCTCCACAGACCTCGGCAGTTACATTTACCTCCTCAAGTATCTCCTTAAGGGGCTTCACCTTTTCCTCAGGTGTTGTAAATACAAATCCACATCCAGGATACATCTTCAACCATTGGACAATAGGGATGTCCTCAGGTTTCGGTATCTTTCTTATATCCACATAGCCTCCCTTCCTGGAGACCTCAAGGAGCATACCTAGGGTACCTAGGGCACCGGGATTACTAATATCCTTACAGGAGTTAGCTAATTTCTCCCTTCCTATAACCTCCAGGGCTCTTAACTGATCCCTTACAAGTTTCTTCGGTTTCATGGTGGTGGTATCCCAGTTGAGGTTGAACTTTTCATGGACTTTACCATCTAGATCGTAGGCGAATACTATCTTATCTCCAACCTTGGCAGAGTCACTTCTCAGTACACTGTCCCTCTTTACAATACCTGTAATGGAGACATCTAGGACGTTACACTTTGCATCTGGATGGGTATGACCTCCCAGCATGGGAATACCAAACTTGTCTATACCGTACCTTATACCCTTAAGGATCTCCCTACATACCTCCCAGTTCCTTACCCCAATTACACTTGTCATGCCTATAGGCCTGCCACCCATAGCCGCTATATCGTTGGCATTGACAAGTACAGAGCAGTACCCTGCCCACCAGGGGTCTACCTCCAACACCTTCTCCCATATACCATCTGCAGCCAGCAAAATAGCCTCCTCTCCGTTGATAGCTACTACCGCTGCATCCTCTCCAAAAGAGGCTATGATCTCGAAGTTGTAGTCCTCATCCTCAAATTTAAAATTAGATACTATCTCCTTAATACCTCTCTTTCTCTTTATACCCTCAAAGTTTTTTATCTCATCAATTATCTCCTTCAACCTCATAGGATCCCCTATTACTAAATTATCGTGGAGTAATTAATTTTGCTTATTCTTATACCTCTCTATCAGATTCAACAGTTCCCTTTTAAACTCTTCATTTTTAAAAACATCCTCTAAAATCTCCCTTCTATCTCGTTGAGATGGGATACACTCTTTTAAAAATGTTCTTAAATTACTCTGGAGATCTATCTCCTCTTTACTCTTTTCTATAAACCTCTCCACCAACTCCCTAATATATCTCGCCATCAGGGGGCTCCTACCCTGGGTGTATACTACGAAGTATACACCTTCCTTATAACAGTAAGCTGGGATTACAAAGTTGACATCCTCCTCAAAGGTGGAGGAGTTTATAAACTTTTTAAATTTTTTAGCTATCTTTACAATCCTCCTGTTGTTCCTCTCGTCTATGGCGGCTATTACAATGTCATGTTTTTTTACTATCTCCTGGATATCCTCATCTCTTAGCTCCTCTAGGTCACAGGTTATAAACTCTATGTTACATAGATCCTCGTAGTGTCTCCTAGTTTCCCTGTCCACCTCCTCTTTGGTATATACAGTTACCTTCTCCGGCTCTCCAGCTAGTATCTTCTTTAGTCTCCTTCTCCCCACCTCTCCAAATCCAAAGATGCACACCTTAAAACCTTTTAACTTAAGAAATACAGGTATCATCCTCCCCTTCTCTGCAATTTAAATAAGTGCAGGCTAATACTTCTATATATATTTTTCGAAAAGTTTATATAGGAGTATGGCAAAAGGGATAGATGGATATATCGTGCCAACGTTATATCCATATTTCTAAATCTATCAGTTAATTGAAGTGGAGGAGTACTGTGAAGAGGATAGAGATACTCCATGAACTTCCCAACGGGAGGATTATAGGGAGGGCGGACTATCAACCTAAGTTAAGATCTACTGTTTTTGCAGATAGGTCTAGGAGGAGGGTACTGGGAAAGGTGTACGAGGTTTTTGGTCCTGTCAATAAACCCTACATCTCCATAATACCTACGGATAAAACTGGGAAGAGGATTGCACTGAGACGGGGGGAGGCCTTTATCTCGGAGGAAAAGAGGAGAAAGAGATACTCCAACAGGAGGGGTCGACGTTAAAATAAAAGCCTATATTCTACGGTGTTAACCTATGAAGGCGAAAACATTAGAAGTAGAGGAGAAAAATACCAAGGCCTCAAAAAATGTTATTATAGAAAAGGAGGAGGAGTTAGTCTGTCCTATCTGTAACAGTAAGAATATAGTTAAGGATTACGAGAGGGCAGAGATTGTATGTGCAGACTGTGGATGTGTCTTAGAGGAGAATCTATTTGATACAGGGCCAGAGTGGAGAGCCTTCGACCATGAACAGAGGGTAAAGAGAAGTAGAGTGGGAGCTCCAATAACCTACACCATACATGACAAGGGGTTGTCCACCGTTATAGACTGGAGGAATAAGGACAGCTATGGGAAGGAGATCTCTGCAGAGAGGAAGGCTCAACTTTACAGGTTGAGAAAGTGGCAGAGGAGGATAAGGGTATCAGATGCCTCAGAGAGAAACCTTGCCTATGCCCTCTCAGAGTTAGACAGGATAGCCTCTAAGTTGGGACTTCCAAGGAATGTAAGGGAGAACGCTGCGATACTCTACAGAGGTGCTGTGGAGAAGGGATTGATTAGAGGTAGAAGTATAGAGGGAGTAGCTGCCGCCGCACTCTACGCCGCCTGTAGGATATGTAAGGTTCCAAGGACTTTAGATGAAATTGCAGAGGTCTCCAGAGTAGACAGGAAGGAGATAGGGAGGACCTACAGATTCCTTACAAGGGAGTTAAATATAAAGTTGGCTCCAACAAGTCCAATAGACTACGTCCCAAGATTTGTCTCAGAACTTAACCTACCTGGAGAGGTGGAGTCCAAGGCCATAGCCATCCTTCAGAAGGCCAGTGAGAAGGGGTTGACAAGTGGTAGGGGACCAACAGGTGTAGCTGCAGCAGCAATATACATAGCCAGTGTGCTCCATGGGACAAGAAGAACTCAGAGAGAGGTTGCAGATGTTGCAGGTGTTACAGAGGTAACTATAAGGAATAGATACAAGGAATTGACAGAACATCTAGACATCGATGTTACTTTGTAACCTCTCCTCTCTTTTTTTACTAGAAATGTTAATATAATTTTTCTGACTACTATAATTTTAAGGTATATTTTTAAAAGGTGTTAAGCTATGGGTCTATTAGATAGAATTAAAAAGAAAAAAGGTAAAGTTGGGATCTCTATTAAAAAGGATACTACTGTGGAGGAGAAAAAGGAGAAAGAAACTACCTCATCTAGTCTTACAACCACCACTCCAAAACCTACCATCGTAGACAAAATAGGTGCCTCACTTTCCTCTAACGTTTTGGATACCTACAGTGTACAGGTGGGAGAGGTAGATTTTGACATAGTTATCGAGAAAAAAGGGGGAAGAACCCTGTATGTAGTACCGGAAGTAGATGTGATAATGGAGATACTCTCTAGGCTACCTGAGGATACCCTGCAGGAGATGAAGTCTATTCTATCTGAAGAGGGATTTGAAAAAGTTGGGGAGATATACAGATTTTTACAGGAGTACGTAGAGAGGAACAATTTAAACCTAAAGAGGCCTGAGATACAAAGTCTGGCAAAGTACTTTTACTTAATTCTAGGTAAATTAGGTTTCCTGGAAATACCTCTTAGTGACGAGAGGTTAGAGGAGGTAATGGTTAACGGGGAGTTTAGACCTGCCTATGTCTTCCACAGGAAGTACCAGATGTGTAGAACTAATATTGCCTTTGACGGGGAGGAGTTAACTAGGATTATAGAGAGTATAGCACTACTTGCAGGAAGGACCATAGATGCCAGAACCCCCATGCTAGATGCCTTTTTACCTGATGGAAGTAGGGTAAACGCCACCTTAAAGGAGGTCACCCCCGATGGAAGTACACTGACAATTCGTAAGTTCTCCAAGGATCCACTAACTGTTATAGACCTTATAAAGTTTGGTACCTTTAACTTTGAGTTTGCAGCCTTCCTCTGGCAGGCTGTTGAGGGATACTTTGGATCTAAACCTGCCAACACCCTGATTGTAGGAGGTACTGGTTCTGGTAAGACTACTACCTTAAATGTAATATCCATGTTCTCCATGTACACAGATAGAATAGTTACTATCGAGGATACTCCAGAGCTCCAGATACCCCATGACCATGTAATCAGGATGGTAACTAGGCCACCGAGACCTGGAGTTCCTGACTACGAGATCACCATGGATGACCTTATTAAAAACGCCCTGAGAATGAGACCAGATAGGATATTTGTAGGGGAGGTAAGAGGGGAGGAGGCCCGTTCCCTCCTGGTAGCTATGAACACAGGTCACGACGGTGCCTTAATTGGTGAAGAGGTGATATACCTCTCCCATGGAGAGGCTGTGAAGATAGGGGACTTTGTAGATACTTTCTTCCAGAAGGGATACAAGGTGGTTAGGGAAGATAACGGATTTGAATGGATTGATATAAGTGGGGAGGACATATACGTGAGGAGTTTTAACAAGAGGTCTCTAAGGATTGAGGACAAGTTAATCTCCCATGTATGGAGAAAGAGATACTCTGGAAAACTTTTAAAGATAAGGACTGGGAGTGGTAGGGAGATAACCCTTACCCATGACCATCCACTGTACCTACTAAGGGGAGGAATTATCTTCGAAGTTAACGCCAACTCCTTAGAGGTTGGAGATTACATAGCCATCCCCACCAGGTGTAGAGAAGAAGTCATGGGTAACTATATTGCAGATGGGGATGTAATGGTAGAGGGTGTATGCTCCTCTCTAGATATCTCCTGGGATAGAGTAGTATCTATCCAGGAGGTAAGTTATCAGGGTTATATCTACGACTTAACAGTTGTGGACAACCACACCTATATAGGGGGAAGTAATGGAGGTATTGCTATCTCTAACTGTTCTGGAACCCTCCACGCAAACAGTGCAAGTGAAGCTATAACAAGACTTATAAATCCACCGATGAATGTACCTAAGATCATGCTCTCCTCCCTGGACTTTATTATAAATCAGCAGAGGATAAAGAGGAATAGAAAGACCATTAGGAGAATACTGGAAGTTATAGAGATTACAGGTTCTGCCGGGGAGATATCCAAAACCACACTCTTCACATACGACGGTATGGAGGACGCTATAAAGAAAAAGGGTATCTGTATGTGGGAGGAGGAGGTCTGTAATATTGCAGGTATATCTAGGGAGGAACTATTGGAGGATAGAAAGAACAGGATAGAGGTGTTAAAGTACGCATACAAAAACAATATAAGGGATATTAAGAGGGTAGGGGAACTTATAATGAGATATCAGGAAGACCCTGATAAACTACTGAGGAGTATAGTAATTTAATTTTTTATTTTTACATTGTTAATGGTGATTCAATGGCAGAGGCAACAAGAAAAATTTTTTCAAACATTACAAGGTACATTGATGAGATATTATATCTTATAAGAGGACGAAGGAGAAGAAGAAAAAAGGTTTCTGGTATAGTTGAGAAAGTACCTACTATTTACGATGAAGCAAGAGAGGAGTTATTATTTTACGATGTTTATGAGGGAACTGGGGAAGGTCTTGGTAGGAGAATAGAGACAGATGTAGACATTGACAAGATAATGGAAGAGTTAGAGATAGAGGTCCTTAAAAGATACAGTAAGGAGATATCCTACCATGTAATACGTACAAAGTTTTTACCCTCTAAGGTAGATTTCCAATATGCAGGTATCAAAGACATCAATAAATATTTCTTAAAGTTGATAGTTGTCTCTCTCCTTATAGGTCTTGCATACTTTTTATACTTCCTGGACAACCTGCCTATGGCTATTATAAGTGGGATAGTTGCCAGTATCGTTATATTTATTCTAGGGGTATTCTACCCAAAGATAAAGCTGCTGCTCTTCCGTGGAGAGATAAAGATGCAGATACTTGTAACACTGTTAACTATGATATCACTGTTAAATGCTGGAATGTCTCTCCAGGAGGCTATTAAGAATATAGCAGATAGTCCAGAGTTTGGTATCCCCTCCTTTGAATTTAGAAGTATTATAAAGGACATAGAGAGGGGCTACAGTTTAAAGGA
>DQVW01000058.1 GCA_015661555.1 Methanothermococcus okinawensis | reverse complement strand
ACCTTGAAGTACTTCCTTAAAAAATCTAAGACTCCTAAGTCGTAGGAACACTGGACAAGGAAAAGGATCCTCTCTCCCTTTGTTAACCCCAGATTTTTAAGAAAAGAGAGGGCCTCCTCCTCCCTTTTCTTTATAGTAACCCTGTCTATGTAGGTATCTACAAGGATTTTTAAATCTCCAGGAAATCTATCCTTTAGATACTCCCTCAATCTCCCTACAACCCAACCTCCAGGTCCTATCACTGTAGACTTGTCAGATCTCGTTGGAACGTAGAGGTTTAAAAGTGTATCTTCCCCCTGATTTACTACCTCCACATCCAGGATCTTAAAATCCACATCTTTCAACCTTAACTCTCTCCGTATCTCCCTAACCTTCTCATAGATCTCCTTTAAAAGTAAGCCCTTCTCTATGTTTTTCATCTCTATCCCAATAAATAAAAAATTCTTTTAAATGGGAAGATTATGTTGAAAAGAATGAAAGAGCATTTAAAGAGGACCTTTAAAACCTTCCTAAAGATGGATTTTACTAAAAAATTTTTTATTACTTATTTAGGGTGTTGGATCAGTTTCCTCTCGGTAAGTATGCTCTCAAAGGTGGTGGTGTTTCTCTCCTCTTTTCTAACCCCCTCCAACCCAGAGGGTGCCATAAAAACTGTGGAATATGTGGCCAGTAAAAAATTTGAGGTGGTGTCCTCCTCAATTTCCTCCCATGTAGACCATAGCTATCTATCCTTGGTATTAACCTACTTTTTAAATAATTCCATATCCTGTCTAGTTATCCTCCTGGCCTATATTCTTACTGCCTACCTCTATCGAAGAGAGGTTAAAGAAGATCCTAAGGCCCTGGAGGATTACATAGATGCCCTTATGTTGATCTACATAGTTACTGTTGTAAATCCCCTTACCGGTATCCTGGGATACAGACTAGATATAGAGCACCTTGTTGTTATAGTGCCTCATGGAATCTTTGAGTTTGCCGGCCTAGCCCTCTCCATAGTAACAGGTCTCACTCTTGCAGAGAGAATACTACCTTTAGAGTGTCTTCAATCCAGTAAAGGGATTTTCACTGGGGATATCATCTTGAAGATAATTGTGGCCCTGATGCTTATTGGATTTGCAGCCCTCCTGGAACCTCTAGATTGGATGATATACCAGTACTCCCTCTATTACGGGGAGGACCTTTTGGAGTTACTTGTGAAAACCTATCTAGGTATTTTAAAGTTTTTACCTTACAGCGTACTTCCTGTAGGACTTTTTCAGCACCTCTATAACAGGTAGTCTCTTCCCGGCGAGGAACTGTATGCAGGCTCCTCCCCCTGTACTTATATGATCTATCTTATCTGCAACACCGATAATACTGGCAGCTGCCGATAGGTGACCTCCCCCTATAACCTTAAATGCCCTGGACCTGGCAATACTTCTCAGTATCTCTGCAGTACCCTTTAAGAATCTCTTATTCTCAAAGACACCTGCAGGACCGTTGGCAACTATGGTTCTAGCCTCCCTTATTATCCCGTCGTAGTACTCTACAGTTTCACTTCCTATATCGTATATGGGATACTCAATTCTCTCTCCCATCTTCAACTTTACCTCCTTCCTCTCCCCATTTACATTCAGTGCCACATCTACAGGTACCTCTATCCTCTCCCCATAGGTGTTCAGGAGATCCCTTGCAACCTCTATTAGGTGGGAGTACCCCATCTCTACAATGGTGTCTCTGTTAGGTCCCAGATCGTAACCCCTGGCTATAAGGAAGATGTTTGCTACAATCCCAGTTGTCAACACCTTATCTGCAGAGTTGTTTCTCAGCACATTCTTTATAACCTCAATACTGTCGTCGGCCTTAGCCCCTCCAAGTATATAAATTGAGGGTTTGTCAGGATCCTCCAAGATCTTACTAAGTACCCTGATCTCCCTCTCCATAATCCTTCCAGCAACTGCAGGCATGTAGTAGGCCAGGCCTACTAGGGATGGTTGAGCCCTATGTGCAGCAGCAAATGCATCATTTATAAAGTAGTCGAAGTAGGGATATAACTTTCTTATCATGAAGGTTTTACCCTGCCTCTTTGGAATAGATTCGTCCCAGGTATTCCACTCCTTCATCACCTCCTCAGCGTAGAACCTTACATTCTCCAGGAGTACAATATCCCCCTCCTTCATCCTCTCTATAGTGTTTAAGGCATGGGATCCAAAGAGATCGTCTACGTACTCAACATCTCTACCTAGAATCTTGGATAGCCTCTGGGCATGGGGGTAGAGAGGTGTGAAATCCTTCTTTCCAGGTCTACTCTGATGTGCCAGTATAACTACCTTCGCCCCCTCATTGGACAACTCCTCTATGGTATCCTTACAGGCTCTTATCCTTGTATCCTCGAGGATGGTGTAGTTACTAACATCCATGGGACTGTTTATATCCACCCTTAGAGCTACCCTCTTTCCCTTAAAATCGAAGTGATCCATAGTTAGAAACATCTTTTACCACCGAATAAGGCTATAACCCTTATTATAATTAAGATAAAAAACTTTTTTATATCCTCCTCCCTAGGTAATTACCCTCTTAAAACTAGGAGACGGGATAGTTATGAGAAACTACCTTATAGGTTACAGGAGAAAGGAGGAATCCCTAAAAAACCTCGAAGATTATCGTAAGAGGATAGAGAAGGAGTACAGGAAGAAGAAGATAGAGAGACTGATAGAGGAGATGAAGGTTAATCTAGATAAATACTTTATAAACCTTCAGATCCCTGGCCTTATCAAGAAGTATCCTGAGGACTTCATAGTTGAGGAGATCACCAAGGAGGGTATAGTCCTGGAGTATGGAAGAGATCTGGGGGTTTTCAAGGACGATCCAGACTGGAAGGGGGCCTTTATACACTTTACACTGGAGAAGGTAAACTGGAGTACCCTAGATGCAATAGGGGAGTTGGCAAGGAGGACAAATGCTAAGAGGAAGAACTTTGGTTTTGCAGGGACTAAGGACAAGTATGCAGCAACTACTCAAAGGGTGGGATGTTTTGGAATAAAGGTAGAGGTCCTTGAGAGTATAAAAGATAGTATAAAGGGTATAAGGATAAGGGATATTCAGAGGACAAATAAGAAGTTGAAGTTGGGAGACCTCTGGGGCAACAGATTCACCATAAAGGTAAGGTTGAAGGACAGAGATCCCCAGGAGGTTGTGGAGATCTTGAAGGGTGTGAAGTTGGACTACATGTTAAACTACTACGGTATCCAGAGGTTTGGTACAGATAGACCTATAACCCATATAGTGGGAAAACTTATATACAACAGGGACTTTGAGGGTGCCTTCTACGCCTACTGTGGAACTCCACTTTTCGAGGAGGGTAGGGTAAGGGAGGCCAGAAGGTTGGTAGACGAGGGAGACTTCAAGGGGGCTCTGAAGATGTATCCAAGGGAGCTATACTACGAGAGGAAGATGCTAAAGAAATACCTGGAAACTGGAAGTTTTATTAAGAGCTTTAAGGTCCTCCCTCCCCATTTAAGGTGTATGTTTATAAATGCCTATCAGTCCTACCTCTTCAACGAGATGATAAATAGAAGGTTTCAGTACGGTTTTGAACCTCAGGAGGGGGATATCCTGTATGGAGGTATACCCACTGGGGCCCTTCTCGGTAGAAGGTGTAGACTGGCCGAGGGTATTCAGGGGGAGATAGAGAGGGAGATTATAGAGGAGGAGGGTATAGATCTTAAGGCCTTCTATATAGAGGACTTTGGAGACTTTCCAGGCACTAGGAGGAAGTTGATTACAAAGGTCTACGACTTTAAATACTGGGCTGAAGAGGATGGAGTAGTTTTAAGGTTTAAGTTGGAGAGAGGCTGCTACGCCACTGTACTTCTAAGGGAGTTTTTCAGGGATGAGATGAATATCAGGTAAGATTATAACCTCTTTAAAAGATATTTAGGGTAGTGATTTAGAGCCTTTTCCAACTCCTTTCTACTCATTCCACAGCCTAGACCTACCTTCCTGGCAAAATCCACATCTATAAGATCTGAGGGGCTGTGAGTATCTGTATTTATAAGGACAGGTATGTTGTAATCCCTGGCAATTTTCATCACATGTCCATTTGTAAGGGAGTGACCCTTTCTCGATGTGATCTCTAAAAAAATACCGTTCTCCTTTATATGCTCTGCACTCTCCCTGTCTACCAGGCCAGGGTGGGCCAAGATATCCACATCCTCTGAGATGGAGGCGTAGTAGTTTGTTCCCTCCTCCACTGGTTCCACTACAGTTTCTCCATGGACTAAGACGATCTCAGCCCCTATATCCTTACATCTCCTGGCCATCTTTGGAATAGACTTGGGAGGTATGTGGGTAAGTTCAATACCTACTATAACCCTTATATCCCAATACCTCTTCAACTCCTCCCTCACCAGGGTAATACTCTCTATTAGATCCCTGTAGTTACTTGCATCTCCATGGTCTGTAATTGCCAGGGCAGCATGGTTAAGTAGCGCTGCCCTCCTTACAAGTTCCGAAGGTAGCAACTCCCCATCACTGAAGATGGTATGGGTGTGGAAGTCGTATCTCAATGACACCACCTTAAGGTTTCCAGATACCTACCATCAATACATGGTCCTTCTCATAGGGTTCAATATCTACCTCATCTACAATCTCAAAACCACCCTCTGTTAGTATCTCCCTCTGCTCCCTGAATATCTCCTTGGGATCCTTTACAACATCTATACTTCTAGCCTTTATAGCTATTATACCGTAACCTCCCTCCTTCAAGAACCACCTGGCATTTTTAATAAGTATCTCAGCCTGATTCGCCTGGGCCACATCCTCGTATATCACATCTACAATCTCAACTATGTTGCTGTAGGTATTAGGTAGGTTGGCATCCCCCAGTATAGGTATTAGGTTTTTCCTGTCCTTGCTTACCTCTAGGAACTCCCTCATTATTCTGGGAGAGAACTCCACAGAGTATACAGGGGTATACTCCACGATATCTGCAACGTGTGAAGGTGTAGTACCTGCCGAGGCCCCAAGGTAGAGCACCTTTGAACCCCTCTTAATAGGCATAACCTTAAGTCCCTTTAATATGGCAGCTGCCAACTTACTCTTGTTGGGATTCCAGACCCTGTATTCCACATCACCTATTTTTACAATCCTCTCCCCATACACCCTTTTAGAGGGTACTAGAGACTTTGTCCCTATCCTCTTAACCCCATCTCCCAGGTCTATCTCGTATACGTTCTCGAAGATCTCCTTAACCTTCAAGTTATCACCACTTTGAAGAGGTCTTTCCTATTACCTTCTTCCCCTTCTTCTTAGATTTCCTCTCTTTCTTCTTTTTACCCCCCTTCTTTTTCTTACCTTTTTCCCTCTTCCTCTTTGAAGGCTTCTTTCTAGGTTCTGGATACTTCCTCTTTATCTCCTCAACCCTCTTATTAAGGGCCTCAAGAAGCTCATCTGCTATATAGTTTCCAAAGACATCTGCCCTTACACCTATGGCCAACTTACAGGCTAGAGCCCTTGCAACCTTTCCCCTTATCCACCAGGGGGAACCTTGAATAAGGGGGTGTTGGAATATTACCCCATGCTTTGGAGGGTCTGCACCTAGTCTCAGGTGGGCAAAGAGTGCCTTCTCCGCCCCTATGACCTGAATAGTGGAGGCTGGCAATTTTGAAAGCCTCTCCAATCCACCAGTTAGTCTTATAAGTCTAGCCCCTAGGGAGGGACCTGCCAACTTAGTTAGATTAGGTGCAGTCTCCTCCATCAATTCCCCTAGATATTTAACCAGTTTATCCCTGAGGTTGTAGAGAGAGAGGATCTCATCTGAAAATGCCTTTATAATGGAGAGGTCCTCCTCAGATAACTCTGCACCCATGGAGTTCTTTGCCGCCTTAGATAGAACCTTTGCCGTTTTTGAGGGTAGAAACTCCTTCAACTTAGTCCTGGTGTAGTTCTCCCTCTTTAAACACTGGGATACCAGTCTTGCATAGAGCTCATGTTTCTTTATAATCTTGTCCATCTCTGGGAAGTAGAGGGAGTACCACTCCCTAAGCCTCTCGGAAAAGAGGTTAAGTGTTTCATCTAGATCCTCCAGTGCACTTATAGTCTGAATTATCAACTTGTCCTTCCTCTCGGAGGCCTCCTTCATAAGGAGTTTGGTAAGTTCAGTTGCCCATAGATTGGTCTTCTCTACAAACTCCTGATAACTGTTGAAAACACCGTACCTCTTACCCAGGGTGTAGATGTTTTCCCTTATAAACCTCCCTGCAGGTGTGGGTTCATCCTCCAGATACTCCACTACAACCTCCCCATCTTTGAGACCCCACTCCTCCTTCAACTTCTCCACTATCTCAAAATTCCCCCTTCGAAGGTTATACATAATCCTAGGTATCTCCTCCTCGGGGAATATCTTGTAGTATTTTATACTTTCCATACTACGCTCTCCCTGACACTCCAGGAGGAATGCACCGTAGGATGTGAATATCAGGTAGTACATGGAATCACCTTTTAAATAATCAGATACTTTTGTTAACCTTTACATCTAGCACGATAACGTACTCCCTTGGGGCATAGGACTTTACCACCCTTCTCCCTAAAACCTCGTAGTCACATCGAGATTCAAATACCCTCTCTGCACCTTTAAAATCTTTAGCTATGGTGTAGTAATGAATGATTCCACCATCCTCTACAATGTCCAAGGCCTTGTCTATAAACTTATGGGAGTACTTCGGTAGGTTCATAATCACCCTATTCCCAGATACCTCCACATTTCTAACGTCATCCCAGATAGGAACGATCTTATCTTTTACCCTGTTTAACTCTATATTTTTCTTCAGTAGCTCTATTGCATAGGGGTTTATATCTATAGAGTATACCCTCTTGGCCCTTCTACAGGCTATGGAAAAGGGCCCTACCCCACAGAACATATCCACCACAACATCCTTTGGGGATACCATCTCCATTATCCTCTTCCTCTCCCAGCCTAAACGAGGGGAGAAGTACACCTTCTCCACATCCACCCACAACCTGTAACTGTTCTCCTTATATAGTGTAAGGGTGTTGTACTCCCCAGCTAGCAGCTCCAACTTACGTATCCTGTAATCCCCCTCAATACCTCCCTTTTTCCTGAAGACAGTTTTAACAGAGGGTATTAGCCTTAAGGCATTTTTTCCAATCTCCCTCCTGATGTCCTCATCCACCTCCTCAGATATCTGTAGTATAACTATACTCCCTATTACATCGTAGGAGAGGGATATTAAACCCTTTTCAATCTCTTTTTTAAAGTTGCTAAGGAGATAATCCCTAAAACTCATCTGCTTTTTACCACTTCTCCTCCTCTGAAACTCTTCCTCCTCCAACTCTAAAAACTCTACACTACCAACGAGGGATCTTAAATCCTCCTCTAGTATAGGTTCCAACTTATCCACAAGGGGGATGTAGAGGAAATTCCCCTCCCTCTTTATCTTGTAATCTCTGTTTAGTAGACCCCTCTCTAGTAGGTATCTCCTTACCCTTTCACCCTCCCTCCTCTCTACCTTACAGCAGTACATAGGATCACCTTGAAGCTGATATAGATAAGAATAAGAATTTGAAAAAATTTAATTTAAATTAAAACTTATAGGGGGGTTAATCATGCCCAGTTAGATTATGATTTGTGTATGGATATTGAAAAATGTGGGGATACTATTATTTGGGGAAGACATCTGTCCAACAGGCGCTATTAGAATACTAAGATAACTTTGCCTGTACTTATAAATGTGTTTGAAGTGATACAATGAACTGGTTCTGGATAATAGTAGGGTTAATTGTCCTTTATATCGTTATAAAGTCTATTGTTATTATAAAGCAGTATGAATCTGGGCTTGTATTTAGGTTGGGAAAGGTGTCCAGGTTACTACGTCCTGGGGTGAATCTGATAATACCCTTTATAGAGTACCCTGTCAAGGTGGATATGAGGACCAAGGTTATAGACATACCACCTCAGGAGATGATTACAAAGGACAACGCCACAGTTTCTATAGACGCCGTAGTCTACTACAGGGTTGTAGATGTAAAGAGGGCACTTTTAGAGGTACAGGATTACGAATACGCTATAATAAACCTTGCCCAGACTACACTTAGGGCCATAATAGGAAGTATGGAGTTGGACGAGGTGCTGAATAAGAGGGAGTATATAAACTCAAAGTTGCTGGAAACCTTGGATAGGGATACTGACGCCTGGGGTGTAAGGGTAGAGAAGGTGGAGCTTAGAGAGATAGAGCCTCCAGAGGATATAAAAGAAGCCATGACCCAGCAGATGAAGGCGGAGAGGTTAAAGAGGGCAGCAATCCTTGAGGCGGAGGGTGAGAAACAGAGTAAGATATTGAAGGCAGAGGGTGTTGCAGAGAGTCTAAGGATCGAGGCCGAGGGACAGGCCAAAGCTATAAAGATAGTTGCAGAGGCTGCACAGAAGTACTTTAAAGAGGAGGCTCAACTCTACAAGGCCCTAGAGGTGGCCAATACAGTACTTAAGAACAACAGTAAATTTGTTATCTCTGAAAATATACTGGATGTTGCCAGGAATCTCCTGGGGAGTAAGGGAAAGAATGATAAAGATAGTGTATATCACGGAAAGGGGAAGGAAACTGGCTAATAGGATAAGGGATATTTTAAGCTACTATAGATATCCCTCTTCTATTTACCATCTAAGGGACTTCCAGATAGAGGGAGGGGAGAGGGGCTTTATCTTTATAATGGCAGTGGGCATTGTGATAAGGAGGTTTATAGGGGAGATAAAGGAGGATAAGAGAAGGGATCCCTTTGTAATAGTTGTAGATGAAAGGGGCAAATATGTGATTCCAATACTCTCCAACCACCTAGGTGGTGGCAACTACTTCTCTAAGTTGTTAGAGGGAGAGTTGGGAGGGAGGGCAGTACTAACTACGGCAACTGATGTTAATGGTAAAGTGGGTATCGATGAACTCTCCAGGATCTATTTTTTGGAGACCCCTAGAAAGAAGGACATACTTAGGATAAACAGAAGGGTTTTAGAGGAGAAGGTGGATCTCTACCTTCCGAGCAGTTGGAAGATAACTGATAGAAGAATCTATAACACCTACAACGTTCACTACCACGGGAGGGACTATGTAGTAGTGGGGAATGTAGTACTCCCCAGGAAGTACGTGGTGGTAGGCTTGGGATGTAGAAGAGGGATAGAAACCTGGAAGGTGTATTGGACAGTTAAGAAGGCTCTATACATAAGGGATATACCCTCCTGGAGGGTGGATGGATTTGCAACTGTGGATATAAAGGGAAGAGAGAGGGGCATACTTGAGACTGTTGAGAAATTAAGGGGAAAACTTCATACCTTTAAGAGGGAGGAGATAATGGAGGTCTACAGGGTAAGGGAGGATCTAGAGAGGTCACCCTTTGTATTTAAAAGTTTAGGGATTTACGGGGTATCTGAGCCAGCCTCCATCCTAGGTGTGGTTAAGTTGAGAGGAGGTAGTATCCATCCCAAAGATGTGGATCTCCTACTTAGGAAGTTTAAAAATAGAGGGGTTACAGTTTCCATAGGTGTAGGTTAGTGTTGTCGTTCTGGTATCCACCACTTCTGAAATATCTCTTTTCCTATTTTTAGAGGGGGTGCGGATTTCGGAAGGTGCTGGGACATGAGTCCATAGACGGATTTTCGCAAGGGTACGAATCTCGTCCTTATTCTGGGTTTTACCCTAGGGGTAGAGGGGTTATAGGTACGAATTTTTTCGGGGATGCCCGGAAGGTGGATTCCGGGGTTCTGAAAGGGGTGTGTGGATTTCGGCAATAATGCTAGTTCTACCTAGGGGGTTATACTGTTCTAGGTACGAAATTCGTCATGACTTCCTGGAAAAACCGGGATATAGGAATCATGAAATGGGACGAATTTCGTACCGGGGTATCAGAAACCCTGAGAGGGGATATTAGAGTCTCTGATCCGAATTTCGGCATAGTGGAGGGTGTTACCCTGGGGTTATCCACCCCTAAGGTACGAATTTCTTCCAGGGGGTCCAAATTTCACATTTTTGGCTAACAGAAGGGGGGTGCGGATTTCGGAACCCCCCGGGACACGAGTCCAGGGCGAGATTTTCGAGAGGGTGCGGATCTCGTCAAAATAACCGGCTTTACCCCTGGGCTAACCCCACCAAAGGTACGAAATTTTCACACCCACCCCTAATTTCCTCACTGTGAACAATTTCCACCTGGTACGAAATGCGGCACTGGGGT
>DQVW01000086.1 GCA_015661555.1 Methanothermococcus okinawensis | reverse complement strand
TCCCTTATAAAGGAGTACTTCCTCTCTAGATCTCTTAACCTCTTCATGAAGTAATTCCCAACCTCCTCCACATGGGGTAGAAGGTCCTCCACAATACTTAAGGTGACGTAGGCACTTACACAGGCTAGAGGGTTACCTCCAAAGGTCGACCCATGACTGCCAGGTGTAAATGCCTCTGCAACCTCCTCCCTAGCCAGGGTAGCTCCTATGGGGATCCCACCACCTAGGGCCTTTGCCAGTGTTAGTATATCAGGTTTAACGTCGTAGTGTTGATAGGCGAACATCCTTCCAGTTCTCCCTATACCACACTGCACCTCGTCGAAGATAAGAAGGATACCTCTCTCGTCACATATATCCCTAACACCCTTTAAGTACTCCCTGTCTGCAAGGTGTATTCCCCCCTCCCCCTGGATAGGTTCCAACATTATCCCAGTTGTTTTACTGGATATACTCTCCATGAGTTTATCTAGATCGTTAAAGGGCACATACTTAAATCCCTCTGGAAGGGGTTCAAAACCCTCTTGAAACTCCACCTTCGGGGTTGCAGCTAGGGTGGCCAAGGTCCTCCCATGGAAACCTCTCTCCATGGTTATTATCTCCCCCTCCCCAATACCCATCTTTTTACCGTATCTCCTTGCAAGTTTTATAGCTCCCTCATTAGCCTCTGCCCCACTGTTTGAGAAGAAGGCTTTATCCAGTCCTGAGAGATCTGCAAGTTTCTTTGCCAACTTCACCTGGGGAATGGTATAGTAGAGGTTGGATACATGGATAAGGGTCTCAAGTTGTTTCTTTACATTCTCTATAAACCTTGGATGACAGTGCCCTATGTTGTTAACACCTATCCCAGAGATAAAGTCCAAATACTTCTTACCTTTAACATCCTCTACATAGACACCTCTACCTCTTACCAGCACCACAGGGAGCCTCCTGTAGGTATTCATTAAATACCTTTTCCCCTCCTCCATTACCTTACTCTCATCTATATCCCTGTATATCTCCTGGAAGATATCCATATGTTTCACCTAATAATAATTATAAGGGGATGGAGATGGATAATGTAATCTACGGGGTAATCACTGTAAGTGACAGTAGGTTTAACAAAATGATATCTGGGGAAAAGGTGGAGGATAGATCTGGGGACCTTCTAAGGAGGGAGTTGAAGGCTAAATACTACCTCCTGATACCTGATAACAGGGATATGTTAAAGGGGGCTGTTGACCACCTTATAGACTCTACAGATGTGGAGTGTATTGTAATAACCGGTGGCACCGGTGTATCTCCAAGGGACAACACCCCAGATGTCTTAAGGGAGATGTTCCATAAGGAGTTAACTGGATTTTCAGTGCTTTTCCATCTTCTAAGTTATAGGGAGGTGAAGTACGCCACAATACTCTCCAGGGCTACTGCAGGGATATACAGGGACAGGGTAATATACTCACTACCTGGTTCCCCCAACGCCTGTAAAACTGCACTACCTATTATTAAAGAGGAGACTGACCATATCTTAAAACATCTAAAGGGATTTTAGAACTTCAGTATAGCTCCCTCATCAGCCGAGGTAACTAGCCTGGAGTACCTTGCCAGGTATCCCCTTTTAACCTTAGGTTCTGGTTTTTTCCACCTTGAAAGTCTCTCCCTTATCTCCTCCTCAGGTACCTTCAACTGGAGACTCTTACCTATCATATCTATGGATATGAGGTCCCCCTCCTCCACTACGGCAATAGGTCCTCCAGCCATCGCCTCTGGAGATACATGACCTATACAGGGACCCCTACTTCCCCCACTGAATCTACCATCTGTTATAAGGGCCACCTTGTCATCTAATCCCATACCACATATAGCCGAGGTTGGTGCCAGCATCTCCTTCATTCCAGGTCCTCCCGCAGGACCCTCATACCTTATAACTATCACATCACCTTTCTCTATCTCCCCTCCAAGTATGGCCTCTAAGGCCTCCTCCTCGGAGTCAAATACCCTTGCAGGTCCCTCATGTCTATACATCTTAGGATCTACGGCACTGATCTTGACTACAGCACCCCTTGGAGCGAGATTTCCCCTTAGTATCCTTAAACCCCCCTCCCTATGGACAGGGTTATCTAGTGGCCTTATTATACTGTGATCTATATACTTAACCTCCCTTATGACCTCCCTTATAGTCTTTCCATATACAGTTTTTGCATCCCTTATCTTATCCTCAAGTACCTTTAACACTGCAGGAATGCCACCGGCCCTATGGAGGTCCAACATAAAGTGTTCTCCGTTAGGTCTAATAGAGGCTATTTGAGGTATCTCCTCACTTAACCTGTCAAAGTCATCTAGGGTTATAAGTCCCCTCTCTATCTCACTTGCAATGGCAGGTATATGGAGGGTTGTATTTGTAGAACCTCCCAATGCCAGATCTACAATTATGGCGTTCTCAAAGGACTCCTTTGTAAGGATATCTGTAGGTCTTATATTTTTCCTCACTAGATCTACCACTAACTCCCCACTTTTCTTACATATCCTAATCTTCAGGGCATCTACGGCGTGGGTTGTGGCACACATAGGTAGGGACAGCCCCAGGGCCTCAGTTATACAGGCCATGGTGTTGGCTGTAAACAGTCCTGCACAACTTCCAGGTCCAGGACAGGCGTGATCTTCAATCTCCTTCAACTCCTCCTCATCTATCCTTCCCCCTATACAGGCTCCCACCCCTTCAAATACACTTATTAGATCGTATTTCCTCCCACGGACCTCCCCTGGAAGCATGGGACCTCCAGTAACTACTACAAAGGGGATGTTCAACCTAAGTGCCCCCATCAGCATACCAGGTACTACCTTATCACAGGAGGGGAGAAGTACCAGCCCGTCGAAGCCATGGGCCTTGGCCATACTCTCTACGGTATCTGCTATGATCTCCCTTGAAGGTAGGGAGTACTTCATACCCTCATGTCCCATGGCTATACCGTCACAGATAGCCATGGTGTTAAACTCAAAGGCAGTACCTCCATTTGCATATATACCTTTCTTTACAGCCTCTGCAAGGGACCTGAGATGTATATGCCCAGGAACTACCTCTGTATAACTGTTGACCACTCCAATAAAGGGTCTGTCAATCTCCTCATCTGTATAACCACAGGCCTTTAGAAGACTTCTATGGGGCGCCCTCTTTATCCCCTTTTTAACTCTATCACTTATCAATCTTATCACCTCTCTTTTCTATATCTCCATCTCCAACCTCCCCTAATCCAGTCCTCGTCTAAGTTGTTCTTCTTGGCGTACTCTCTTAAATACCTCTCCCACCTCTCCCATAGTTGAGGGTAGTATCTCTTCATCAACTCAATCTCTCCAAGATCCATAGCTGGACAGATGTAGCACCCAACCCTGTCAAACCCTAACTCGTATACTTTGTTGTAAGGAGCTTTATTTTTAAAGAGGTAGAGCCATACGTGCATCGCCGACCAGTGCAGTATAGGAGCACACTGTACCTGCCCCTTTACATCTCTACTTCTCCAGATACGTGGTCTCTTTGAGCGGTTTATAGATTCATACTTCCTCACCCCTACAAAGGTTAAACAGCCCTCCCTATATCTACTCCTGATAAATTTCTCAACAGGCTTCATCTTACATACCTTACTACACCACCTGTAGTCCCTGCCAGGAGGGCCGTACTCCTTAAGTTTCTCCCAGAAGTCTTCAGCTCTTAATTTAATAATCTCCAAGTTATATCTCCTCTCCACCTCCTCCACATTTTCCAAGGTCTCAGGTAACTCCAACCCAGTGTCTACAAAGATTACATCGAATTTAACACCTTTCTCCCTCAGAGCCTTCATGGATAAAAGGAGCACTGTAAGACTGTCCTTACCCCCAGAGTATGCTATAACAGCAGGCTTTTTTATCCTCTCCACCGTATTTTTTATAAATCCTAGAGCCTCCCTCTCGTACTTTTCAATAACATGTTCATTGGCCTGGATCGTTCTCTCTATGGAGGTTTTAAAATCCCCCGTCTCCCTGAGATAGGTGGCCTCCCTTGGAGCTTCAGCATGTCTTATCTTAACTACCATTCCCTTATCCCTCTCCATCACCTCCCTATAATCCATCCTCGCCTTTCCCACACCTATAACCTGGATATCTTTAAATCTCTCAGTATCCCCCTCCACAACTACTACAATAACTTCATCCCCTCTCTCAATACCTTGGGAGAGGTATGCCACTCCAGGTCTTAAAACTGAGGCATGCCTCTCAAGTATATAGGGTACAACATCCTCCCTGATCCCAACTATCTTCTTAAAACCCCCAGCATTTACTATCTTACGTGCCCCCTCCACAGTGGGCAGTAGGGACCATTTACCCCTGTCAATGTCATACTTCAAGATGGCAAAGACCTCACCATCTAAGATAATCTCCTTCATATAGTCTATACCAGGAGCCCTGTTCAGCAGTACCAACTTATTTTTGAATATATCCTCTTTCACACCAAATTGCTCCCTTAAGATGTTATCTATCATCTCTATATCCTTTGGAAATGCAGGTCTAACATCTCCTGGAGGAGTTATCTTTACCTGGGCAGTTCTCCCCTTACATATATTGCAACTCTCATCTAACACTGGGAGGTTGCACTCCCTGCACCACCTTAGATGTATCTTCCCAAGGAAGTGTTTCACAGGCTCACCTTCTCAACTTTTTAACAGAGTAACCTTATCCCAACTAGCATAAGTAGAAGGTAGAGGATATTCTTCAATGTTTTAGATCTTAATTTGTAAGCCAGTAAAGCCCCGTATTTGGAGGATACCATGGCAACAAGACCTACTACAGATCCAAATATCAGGGATACATATCCTATGTTAAAGAGATGTTGATAGAGGGGACAGGGTTGTAACATATAACCTACAATACCTGTGAGGGATGTTAGCAACATCATGGCACAGGAGGTACCGATGGCCATCCTTACTGGAAGTTTAAAGAGATGCACCAGGAGAGGTACAGTTAATATTCCCCCACCTATACCAAAGAGGGAGGAGACAACACCTACAGTGATACCTATAACTGGTAATTTTCTATAGTGGAGATTGGAGGGTATATCCTCCCAGTTGTCCAGGTCCTTCTCTCCAAGGTATATGCCGTAGATGGAGATAAGAATTAGGAGGATGGCAAATAACCTCCTATGTAGTTCTCCACTTAAATACTCCATGGAGATCTTTAAACCTATCAGTGCCCCTATAGTTCCAAAGATCCCTAGAACTAGGGCACATCTCCACAGGGTATTCTCTCTTAGGTGGTGCTTATAGGCACTTACTATGGAGGTTAAAAACACTGTAAGTAGGCTAGTTCCAACAGCCATCTTTATAGAGGTGTCAAAAGGTAGGCCTGTAAGGGAAAATAATGTGGTAAATACAGGTACCAGTATAAATCCCCCTCCAACACCTAGCAATCCACTGATGAATCCAACAACTACTCCCAGCAGTATTAAAATTATTATTATTTTGACCATTCTAAGCCCTGTAGTATAAAGTTTAAATAGTCCCTAGTACCATAGTATATGTTTGGCATAAACGACTCTTTTTATTTTTCTACTATTTTTAAAAGGGGGAGAGATATGGTGAAGATAACAGATGTTACCCTAAGGGATGGAAATCAATCCCTAATGGCCACTAGGATGAGAACTGAAGATATGGTACCTATACTGGAAAAGATGGATGAGGTAGGTTTCTACTCCCTAGAGGTTTGGGGTGGTGCCACCTTCGACGCCTGTATAAGATACCTCAATGAAGACCCCTGGGAGAGGTTGAGAATAATTAGAAAGAGGGTGCAGAATACACCTCTTAAGATGTTGTTAAGGGGGCAGAACCTTGTGGGGTACAGGCACTATCCAGATGATATTGTGGAGAAGTTTATAGAGAAGGCCTATGAGAACGGTATCGATATCTTCAGGATATTTGACGCCCTAAACGATGTTAGAAACATGGAGTTCTCCATAAAGGTTGCAAAGAGACTAGGTGCCCATGTCCAGGGAGATATATGTTACACAGTAAGTCCTGTGCACACCATAGATCAATTTGTAGAGATGGCAAAGAAACTTGAGGAACTTGGCTGTGACTCCATAGGTATAAAGGACATGGCAGGGTTACTTCTACCCTACGATGCAAAGGAACTTATAAAGAGGTTGAAGGAGGAGGTCTCCCTACCTATACACCTCCACAGCCACTGTACCAGTGGTATAGCACCCCTTACCTACATGGCTGCAATTGAGGCAGGAGTGGATGTAGTAGACTGTGCCATCTCCCCACTTTCCATGGGTACCTCCCTTCCACCTGTGGAGAGTGTAGTTGCTGCACTTAAAGGTACCCCCTACGATCCAAAGTTGGACCTAGAACTTTTAAACGAGATCAGGGAGTACTTTGACAAGATCAGGGAGAAGTACAAGTACTTCATAGATCCTAGAGCAGAGAGGGTGGATGCAAGGGTACTTATATACCAGATCCCTGGAGGTATGCTCTCAAACCTTATATCCCAGTTGAAGGAGCAGGGGGCTCTGGATAAATTTGAGGAGGTACTGGAGGAGGTGCCAAGGGTTAGGGCAGATCTAGGTTATCCACCCCTTGTAACTCCTGTATCCCAGATGGTAGGTACCCAGGCTGTTATGAACGTGCTTACAGGGGAGAGGTATAAGATTATAACTAACGAGGTAATAAACTATGTAAAGGGATTGTATGGAAGGCCACCTGCTCCAGTAAGTAAGGAACTTATGAGGAGAGCCCTTGGAGAGGGTGAGAAACCTATCACCTGTAGACCTGCAGATCTCCTTGAACCTGAGTACGAGAAGTTTAAGAGGGAGGCTGAGGAGAAGGGTATTGTATCCAAGGAGGAAGATATACTGACCTACGCCCTCTATCCACATATAGCCCTTAAGTTCCTGAGAGGAGAGTTAGAGCCTGAGCCTATTCCAGAGGAGAAGGAGATATCTAAATTCCTTGAGATACCTACTGAGTACATCATAGAGGTAGATGGTGAGGCCTACGAGGTTAAGATTAAACCTAGGTATGGAACTGAACTAAAGAAGAAAAAGGAGGAGATCACTGTAGAGACAGAGGGTGCAGTAACCTCTCCTCTAAGGGGTATGGTTACGAAGATAAAGGTGAAGGAGGGGGACATAGTAAAGAAGGGGGATGTTATACTTATACTGGAGGCTATGAAGATGGAGAACCCTGTTGAGAGCCCTGTAGATGGAAAGGTGGAGAAGATCCTTGTCCATGAAGGTCAGACTGTCAACGCTGGAGATATCCTCATGATAATAAGATAAAGGGATAGGCATGTTCAAGAAGATACTTATAGCTAACAGGGGGGAGATTGCAGTTAGAATTATAAGGGCCTGCCAGGAGCTAGATATAAAGACCGTTGCAGTATACTCCCAGGCAGATGAGCATGCCCTCTTTACCTCCCTGGCAGATGAGAGTTACTGTATAGGACCTCCCCAGGCCTCTAAGAGCTATCTAAATATAGAGAGGATAATAAAGGTGGCGAAGAAAAGTGGTGCCGAGGCGATACACCCTGGCTACGGTTTCCTTGCAGAGAATCCAGAATTTGCCAGGGCCTGTGAGGAGAATGGAATCGTCTTTATAGGGCCTCCTGCCAAGGCCATAGAGGCCATGGGTAGTAAGATAAACGCCAAGAGGATTATGAAGAAGGCTGGGGTGCCAGTACTCCCTGGCTCAGATGGACCAGTGGAGGATATAGAGGAGGCATTGGCAAT
This sequence comes from Methanothermococcus okinawensis, assembly GCA_015661555.1. Classification (GTDB taxonomy): domain Archaea; phylum AGJL01; class Methanococci; order Methanococcales; family Methanococcaceae; genus Methanofervidicoccus; species Methanofervidicoccus okinawensis_B. Next base: position 786 of record DQVW01000086.1, on the reverse strand, counting down.
TGCCAGGGAGATAGGTTATCCAGTGGTGGTGAAGGCCTCCGCTGGGGGTGGGGGTATAGGAATGGGGGTAGCCTACAACGAGGAGGAGTTAAAAGAGGTTATAGAGTCAACCCAGTCCATAGCAAAGAGTGCCTTTGGAGACCCCACAATATTCATAGAGAAGTACCTGGAGAGGCCTAGACATATAGAGATACAGATACTGGCAGATAAGTATGGAAATACCATCTACCTTGGAGAGAGGGAGTGCTCCATTCAGAGGAGACATCAGAAGTTAATCGAGGAGGCACCTTCACCTATTATGACCGAGGATTTAAGGAGGGAGATGGGAGAGGCTGCAGTGAGGGCGGCAAAGGCTATAGACTACTGTAATGCAGGTACTGTGGAGTTTCTCTACTACGACGGAAATTTCTACTTCCTGGAGATGAATACAAGGATCCAGGTGGAACACCCAATAACTGAGATAGTTACAGGTATAGATATTGTGAAGGAACAGATTAAGATAGCCTATGGGGAGGAACTCCCCTATAAACAGGAGGATATAGAGATAAGGGGGCATGCAATAGAGTGTAGGATAAATGCAGAGGATCCACTTAGGGAGTTTGTACCCTCTCCAGGGAGGATAAAGTACTACAGATCTCCAGGGGGACCTGGAGTTAGAATAGACAGTGGGGTCTGCAGTGGAGCAGAGATACCTCCCTACTACGACTCCATGATAGCAAAGTTGATAACCTATGGGAGAGACAGGGAGGAGGCAATTGCAAGGATGAGGAGAGCACTTAAGGAGTA